>NZ_CP084099.1 GCF_036345015.1 Cyanobacterium sp. Dongsha4
TCAGTGGATTACTCTTAGCAACTGTAACTTTAATAGTTAAATTTTTAGCACCACCAATAGGGTAAACTTTCTCAAAGAGGCTGTAATATAGCCTCAATATTAATAATTTCCAGAGTCCGATAATAAAGTTTTTAGGACACTGTTGACATTTAACCTTTATTTTTACTATAATCTGATATATCAGATTAAATCTGATTAATAAAAAACTACCTCAATAGGTAGCACATTAATATCTTAATTACTTACTATTATGACAAATTTAGCTGTTGCGTCTCAATCGCTTATTACCCCTCTGTATCAGCCCTTAGAGGATGTCTATAGCGGTTTAATTGCTTCTCACCATAAGAAAACTACCCAAAGCACCTACAAGCAAGGTATTAAGCATTTTTGTAATTATCTTTTAACGGGTGCGATCGCAAAAGGTGTTAAGGTTAATCTCTCGGAGTATCAGATTAAATCGGTTATATCGGATTATCTTAAGTTAGATGCTAAAACTGCTAATGCTTACCTCGGTGCTTATCGCAATGCCATGATTGAGGCTGATTACACTCCTAACTCTATCAATGTCAAAATTGCTTCGGTTAAGGCATTGGTTAAGTATGCTTTTGATTATGAGCAATGTAGCTTTTTACTCGATAAGGTAAAAACCATTACCCCAGAGGTTTACAGAGATACCAAAGGCACGACACCAGAGAATATTAAAGAGATTTTAGCTTTACCTGATACTTTAACTGTTAAAGGAAAAAGAGATTATGCCGTATTGAGATTACTTTGGGATTGTGCTTTAAGACGTGGTGAGGTTGCCTCGTTAAGTATTGAGGATTTTAACCCTAAAGAAGGCACTCTGAGAATTAAGGGTAAAGGTAAATTATCCAAAGAGACTATTTATTTATCAGCTAAAACTATAGATGCGATCGAGGCTTGGTTAGATGTAAGGTATCAGCCCTTACCTCATTACCCTCTCTTTATTAGCCTTGATAATGCCACTAATGGACACCGATTAAGCACTAAAAGCATTTATCGCATCGTTAAGAAATACTCCTCAGAGATTCCAGAGGGTAAAATATTATCTCCTCACCAAGTAAGGCACTCCTCAATAACGGCTGTATTAGATGCAAGTAACGGTAATGTAAGACTTGCTCAAAAGTTAAGCCGTCATAAAAATTTAGATGTTTTAACCCGTTACGATGATAACCGAGTAGCTTTACAGCAAGAGGCTGTTAACTTACTTTCTACCCTTGCCTAACATACCGACACCGTACGTACCTACCTTGATACTTTTACTTGAGAAGTGCGATCGCACCTCTCATATAATCCGATATATCGGAGTTAATCAGATTAGCATTTTACCCTCTCAGAATGGCTTTATTTGCCCTTGTTTTCCATCTTCTGTAAATCCTCTAACATCCCAAAACCTTTCTCAGTAATAGTTATTATTTCATCTTCAAATTCACAAGTTATATTTCTACCATTAAAATCTATACATTCTGCATACTCCAAAAACAGTAAATGCCCTTTCACTCTTGCCTTTTTATATTTTTTGGGTAATTTTTTTCTCAAAACTGAACTCGATATAAATGGGTTAATTAAGCTCAATAACTCTTTTATCAGCAACCAGTTAATTCTCATTTTATCCCTGTAATATGGGGCATAAAAGCCCCTCAGATGACATTAAATTGTAAGACATTGATTTAACCTTATTTTATCATTTAGGTATTAAAAAAGACAAGAAATAATACAGATTTATTCTTGTCTAATTAGTTATGAATAGATAAAATAAAAGTGAAATAACAAAACGCTAAAAAGTAAATTATAGAAAGATTTTACCCTAGCCATAATAATATTATGACACAAAGATTAAAAGATTTAAAGTTAATTAGCCATGAACTCACTCAACTATTTAAAGCTATAGAAGTTAACTCAAATATCTTAACTAAATTTGCAATGGCTTCAAGAAACAAAATCAATTTTTTAGATGAAATGTCAGAACACTATTTAGCACAGGAAACGCAAGATATTTTTGAGTATATAGGTGCTGATTTAATGGCAGAAATTAAAGTTTTTCGTAACAAAATAGACGAATTAGAAGACGTAGTTTATGCCCTAACAAAAAATGTTTCCAGCGATGATTTGGACACAATAAAAAGACTGAAGAAAATGTTGGATAGTGACGAAATTTAACTCACCCCTCGCGCGCGCGATCTTAGGTAAAATAAAAGAGGCTGATACAGTGCTAATGTACCAGCCCTTCAGTTATTTTTTAAATAACACATTTTTAATTCAATTAAATAAATTATAGGGAATATGAAAGGGAAAAATCAATTAGAAAAAAAGAGAAAAGAGCGATTAGGAAAGGAATACGAGGCTATTTCTGAGGGTCAAATAGCTGAAAAGGAAAGGCAACCTAAAGGATCACTCACCATAACTTTAGTCGGTGAAAATACCTTTAGCAACATCCCTAACGACGCTGAAAACATTATTTCAGATGTAAATGACTCTATCTTGTTACTAGAGGCGATCGCCGCAATAAACCCAAATATTACTAATTCAATCCTCTCGGTTTTGGATGCGAAAAAAACAGCATTGCTCATGCTAGATGATGAAGGAAAAAAAGAGGCTGTAATATCTAGTGCCAAAATACTAACGAGAAAAGCATTGCTAGATATAGCTTTGGGTGCAAATAAAGGCATTAACACTGAGGATGTAAAACTCATTCTTGAGGGGATTAAAAAGCATTTTCCAGAGGTGCGATTGCCTAAATTAACTAAGAAAAGTAAGCCTCGGATAAGCAATAAAGCATTTAAACTAAGTACGATCGAGCCTACCCCTAATCATTTTACCTGTACAGATATTCTTACTTTACTGATAAAACCTTTGGAATTTACCGCTAAAGCAGATTATGTACAAACAACCAAAAATCACCAAAACAAAAAAGTGAGGGGATACACAGCCTTAAAAATCCCCAAACCAGAAAAAGTAAAAATAGGTGATTTTTCTTTTACAGTCTTAAAATGTTTTGACTGGAAAGATAGAAAGATACTCCGATTAATTTTTACCGAGGCTGTACATCATAAAGAAACATTCCCTATCAGCCTTAAATGGGTATTAGAGCAAATAGGAGAGTTAAAAACTGGGGGGAAAACTTTAAATGAAAAATTAGAAGATTTAAAAAGTAGATTTATCCGTTATCGCAATGTAATCCTTAACTGGGAGTATAGATCAGGGAAAAAAATAGATGAAAGCGAGGGGGGGATTTTTATTCTTAATTGGGGTAGTTATTACACAAAACCAAATGACATAATTATTGAGGATTTATTTTTAGGTAAATGGTTTCAAATCAATAAAGACATCATTAAAGAATTTACCAGAATACCTCAAAAATTAATCAGTATTAACACTACCTACCATTGGATCGGTTATGCCATAGCTGAAAAAATGTGTATATTGCTCCGAATTAATAAAGAGGATATATTAGCGAAAAAATCAGCCTATAGAGTGCCTATCAAACTTAGCATTAAATCCCTTTTAGATGAGATTTTAATAGAGTTAGAAATAAGAGAGGCTTTAGCAGAAAAATTAAAAGGTAGTCGATTAAAGTTGAGAATCTTAGATGAAATTAAATTTTTAGAATCTCATCTAGGTTGGCAGTTTGAATTAATCGGAGTAAAAGATAACCAAAGTTTTAAAGATTTTTACAGCTCAACTTCTTTTATTTGCCACGTTGACCCTGAATTAGAAAGTCAGATTTTAGGTGAAAAACAGATTAAAGAAATTAAGCCTAAATCTAAAATACCTCTCACCATTGAAGGCGATCTCGTTAAGGCACTCCGAAAAAATCTCAAGATGACTCAAGAAACACTTGCTAAATACTTAGGATACGATCGCACCCTGATCAGCAAAATTGAGAGAGGTTCTGAGATAGCATCTGAAGAATTCATCAATAATCTATACCAAAAATTCACCTCAGAAATAGAAAAAATCAAAAAGTAAAATTCACATTTTTAACCTAAAAATTCACAAAACGGCTGTAACTCTTTATTTATAAGAATCTTAACCGTTTTTTATTTTTTGAAAAAATCATAAAATTTATTTTTAATTACATTTTATAGTACGATTAAACCTTTTATATGTAAGGGTTTCAAAAATGTGAATATTTTGACGCAACCTTGATACCAAATGACGCAACCTTGATACCAAATGACGCAACCTTGATACCAAATTTTTTTAGAGTCCTTTATTTTCAAGGGTTTCAAGAAAAAATGTGAATCTAAAAGTATTAAAAGTATTAAATACTTTTGCATTTGCTCCTAAAGTCGCAATGCAAAATGAGATTAAGAAACAACCCTAATACGTTAGTTTTTGTTTCTTAAATCAATTTCAACTATTTTATAAATGGCTGTAATAGAAAAATCGAAAATTAAAAGCGCCGCCGCCAAATTTTCCGAGCGGTGCGATTGTGTGATAGCCGTTGAGCATTGCACTGTAAGGACTTTGAGCGATGGTGTTTATTTCATCGATATAGATGAGGAGATTACACCGAGTCGATATGCTCATGACATCAAATATTACGTTGATGAGGATTAGGAATAATTAAGCCTCTCGATCGCCTCGGTATGAGGTCTGATTCTTGAGAGGCGATCTAAAAACTTGTAAATTATATCTACTGTAACCATGAGAAGAAAATTAGATCAATATTACACTCCGAGCTTAGCTGTGAGGCAATTCTTAGATAGTCTTGATTTTGGGTTATCTGGGGTAATATTAGAGCCTTGCAATGGTGAGGGTGCTATCAGCAAAGAGTTAGTTAACCGAGGCTATAAAGTCATTACTAACGATTTAGACAGCGATAACAAGGCTGATACTCATTTTGATTTAGCAGTGCCTTTGAATTGGATGTTAATTGAGGATGTGGATTTTATCATTACAAACCCACCTTTTAACCTTGCCTCGGAGATTATCAGCCTTGCTCACCAAAAAGCAAAGAGAGGAGTTATAGCATTATTGCGATTGAGTTTTATAGAGCCTTGCCTAAATCGGAGTGAGTTTTTAACGATTAACCCACCGAATCAGATGATAGTAACCCCGAGAATTTCATTTACTGGTAAAGGCACGGATAACATTACAACGGCTTGGTTTATTTGGCTGAAAGATGAGGATTTAAGAGCCTCAATTAAGCAACCTATAAGAGTTTTGAGTAAATAGGAGTTAGGAAAATGAAAAATTTAATAGAGCAATATTACCGATTAATATTGCACTCAGAGGCTCAAAGATTTGCTATAGCGATTAAAGAGGGTAATGAGGTTAAATACCCTCACCAGAGTAGGCACTTAACCGAGGCTGACATAATAAAATCCATTGAGGGTAAATTAAGCCTCGGAGTAATGCTTTTAACCGATAACAGCCCTTACTTAACCAAATCTGGGGTAATAGATATTGACACTTCCAGAGATGCTAAAGATTTAATTGAGGGTTTAGCCCTTGCCAAAAAGTTAAAGGATACAGCCTTAGAATGCAATTTAAGAGCCTATATTGAGTTTTCAGGTAATAGAGGTTATCATCTCTGGATTTTTGTAAATAAACCTATCACCGGTGAGTTAATGCAAAAATGTTTAAGAGCGATCGCACTAAAGGCTAAATTTGAGGCTAAAGAGGTATTCCCTAACCATGATGTTAAAGAGACTAAGTGCATTAAATTACCATTTACTACTCATTTAAAAAGTAATAATCGCTCTGGGTTTATACGAGAGGATTTTAACCCTAACAATCCTCTCGTTACCCTTGAGAGTCAATCGGAGTTAATGAGAGGATTTAGCCAAAATGATCCGAGTGATATTATCAGCCTCGTTAATGAGGTAGGGAGTAAAGATAACCCCGTTAACTCCGAGGTTAGGAGTAAAAATGAGATTACCGATAAATTAAAATCTCTGGGGGATCATCCTAGCTGTATAAAGCACTTACTAACTAATGGTGCGCCGCTAGAAGTCGATTATAACCAAGCAAATTTAACTTTAATTCGGTATTGCCTAACCAGAGGATTAGACTTAACCGAGTCTCTCAAACTTGCTGAGGTTATGGCAAAAAATACCCCAGAGAATCACCCCAGTAGCAAAGATTATGAGGGTAAACTTAAGAATTTTCGGAGTGCTTTTAATTCGTGCGATCGCAACCGAGATAATTATAAATTCGAGTGTAGCTATGTTTTATCTGGGGTAAAGGAAGGTGAGGCTTATTCAAAGAGAGGCTGTGTAGGCACAAAATGCAAAATTCATTTTAATTACTCCGAGAATGAGGCTGATACTCCTAACAATCAAAATAACCCTCGTTACAGCCTCATAAATGCCCTTATTTTTGACGCAATGATAAATCTATCGAGTGAGGGTAAAGAGTGCGCAAAATCGCAAATACTCCGAGAATGCGAAAAGTTAGAACAAAATTACCTAGTTGATGAAGACAATAGGACTATATCAGATAGTATCAGATTAATAGAAAGCGAGGTTATAGGTTACTTCTTACACAACCCAGAAGCAATATTAGATTACTCCGATATTTTCCCTAATGGGTTTATTGCCTATAATCAGATTAATCAGACAATATCAGATTATATTGATTATTGTCTCTCGTTAAAATTACCCTCACCAGAGACTATTGAGGAATATTTAGAGGAGATTAGAGAAAAGGGTATTAATTTAGTTGCCTCGGAAAACTTTAAAACCTATCAGGATTTACTTAAAGAGGCTGATAATTTAGAAATATTAAATAAATCTATAGAGGAAACAGAAAAATTATTAAATAATAGTTTTAACGATAAATTAACTTTACCTTTAGAAGCGCATTTAGCTCATTTATATGAGTCTTTATTTACTGAGGATATAGTTAGTATATCAACACCTTCAAAACACCTAAATAACGTTTTAAATGGTGGTTTCATGAAGGGTAAATTATATGTTATCGGTGCGCCCCCAGCTAGTGGTAAATCAACTTTTTGTGCTTGGTGTGGTGATTATGCCTCAAGTAATGGTTTTAAAGTAGTTTACGCCTCTTATGAGATGAGTAGAGAGCAATTATTTACAGCCTCTTTATCTCGAATTTCTGGTATTAATTCGGCATTAATAGAAAGTAGAAAATGGCTAGATGAAACTTATCCTCATCGAGAAACTTTAGAAATGAGAATTGAGAGAGGAATTACAGAAATAGCTGAAAATTTAGCCTCTAATTTACACATTTTAGAATGCGATGAGAGTTATACTCCTAACAAACTTAAAACGGTATGTAAAAAATTAAAGGTTGATTTGCTAATAGTGGATTATTTACAGCTATTAAGTAGTGGGGATCAGAAACTAGATAATGCTTATCAGGAAACTTTAAGAGTAAGTAAAATTGCTACTGAATTAAAGAGATTAGCAAGGTATTTAAACATACCCATTATTGCCATATCTGACATTAATAAAGATGCTTATAACAAGGCAATTTCTGGCGGTACTTTGGACATGGGCGCACTCCGTGACTCATTTAAAATAGCTCATAGTGCTGATGTGATTTTACTACTTCAATCAGGTACAATTACGGTAGGAAAAGGTAACGAAAAGCAACAAATAAATCAACTAGATTTATTGGAAAAAGATTACCCAGAAAAAAGCTCTTATGTGCATAGTTTAAAAAGTAAATATCCCCTTAACAGTAAAAGGGCTGATACATACTCAAGACTAAGTATAGTAAAGAATAGAGGCGGAAAATTAGGAGTACCTATATTCAGATATTCCAGAGCCTTACACGATTTTGAGCCGTTGGATTTTGATATTGAAATTAATCAAGACGATTGCGAATTTTAGGGAGTATTGAAGATGAAAAAACAGCCTAATAAAAGAGAGCTAACTGGAAAGAGAAAAGAGTTTTTAAACAAACTAAAGACTAAAACAAATTCAATTAATACCAAAACTAAATTAACTCCTAAAAAACATATATCAGATACCAATAAAAATACTATATCAGATACTTTAATTTGTGAAGGTTTTGGGTTTAAATGGTTTAGTAAGGATGTGGATTATTTAGTAGATTTATTGAGAGGATTAAGTTTTAATATTGAGGATTTAACCCAGTTTGTGCCTAAAAAAATAATTGACCTTGCCTTATCAAAACTCAAATCCTCAGAGATTATAGAGAATAAATCCGATATAAATAATCAGATAATATCAGATATTAATAAAAATGAGGGTTTTGAGTTAACCTCTGGTGAGGCTAAAATAAATCCCCAAATAAATCTTATTGATGATAGTTACAAATACATTACTAATGATGAAGAGTTAAAGAGAGCGATCGCACCTCTGGGAAAAGAAAAAGTTATCGGAGTTGATACCGAGACTACTGGGTTAAATCCTCACAGCGATAAATTGAGGCTGATACAGATTGCCTCACAAAATAAGCCTACCCTCATAATTGACTGTTTTAAATGCAATCTGGAGTTATTACAGCCCTTGTTAACTAATGACTCAATTAAAATTTTTCACAATGCAAAATTCGATATTCAATTTTTGATGAGTGAGGGTTTAGAAGTAAGTCAGACTATCTTTGATACTCAGTTAGCTCACCAATTAGTTAACGCTGGAAAATCTAACATAAAAGCCTCATTAAAAGCTATAGCTTCGGAGTATTTAGAAGTTGATTTAAGTAAAGAGGAGAGGTTATCAGATTGGAAGTCAGATATATTATCAGATAGTCAGTTAAGGTATAGTGCGATCGATGCTAAAATTTTACTCCGATTAAGAGAGATACTCCGAGAAAAGATAATATCAGCCTCACTAACCAGAGTTGCAAAGATAGAATTTGATTGTGTGGTAGCGGTTGCCATGATGGAATTTAACGGAATGTTATTGGATGTTAACCAGTGGCAAAATATCTTGAGTGAGGCTGTAAAAAGAAAAGGGGAGTTAAGCAAAGAGATTCAAGATTTATTACCCTCAGAAAATACATTATTCAAACTCGATATTAATTTAGATTCTCCTAGTCAACTAAAAGAAGCTCTTAACCGCTATGGGATTAACGTAAATGATACCAACGCTAAAACCCTTAAAAAGTTAGTGGTGCAATACCCAGAGATTTTAAAGCCTTTACTTGAATATAAAAAAGTGAGTAAATTAATTAGCTCATTTGGTGACTCTCTCTTAAAGAAAATTAATCCGATAACAGGTAGATTGCACGGTAGTTACTGGCAACTTGGATCAAGTGCTGGTAGGTTTACCTCAAGTGAACCTAATTTACAGCAAATACCAAGAAATAAAGAGGCTCGGAGTTGCTTTGTTGCCTCTCCTAACCACAAACTCGTTATAGCTGATTACAGTCAAATAGAATTAAGGATAGCGAGTGAGGTAGCTAACGATCACACCATGATTGAGGCTTATAACAATGGTGAGGATTTACATAAATTAACAGCCTCGATCGTACTCAATAAACCCTTAGATGAAGTGACAAAAGAAGATAGACAGATAGCAAAATCAGCTAATTTTGGGCTGATATATGGTGCTAGTGTAAATGGTTTCAGAGGTTATGCTGAAAGTAATTACGGCATTAAATTAAGTGAAAGTGAGGCTAAAAAGATTATGGATAATTTCTTTAAATCCTACTCTGGGTTATCTCAATGGCATAAAAAAACCAAGTCAAAAATTTATAATCAAGGTGTCAGTGAAACCCGTACTTTATCAGATAGAATCAGATATTTTGATAATGCCTCACCTCAGCAAATCCTTAACACTCCCATACAAGGCACTGGTGCTGATATGCTCAAACTTGCCCTCGGTAGGTTAGTATCAGCCCTTAAACCCTTCAATGGTAAGGCTCGAATACTTGCCACAGTACATGATGAGATTATTTTAGAAGCTCATGAGGATATAGCTGAGGATGTAGCTAAAACCTTAACCGAGGTAATGGTTAGCAGTGGCAAGGAATTTCTTAAACGAGTGCCTATAGAGGCTGATAGCAGTATAGGTAATAATTGGGCTGATAAATAGCTATTCATCATCGTACATAGATTTACTCGCTACTTTTTCGCAAGAAAAATACTCAAAATCTTTTTCCTTTAGTGCTTTTCGCATTTTTTCTATTCTGGGGATTAAGTACCCTAAATGAATGATTTGACTGCAAGCGAAAAACTCTGGATAATCACTTAGGTAGCCTTGTAAAAATTTTCCTCTGTAACTATCATTTATCTTTGCATCGTACATAATGCGAGGTTCAGTAGGTATTTCAGGTCTATATATAATAAATATATGAAAATCTTTTTCTGTGCATTCAATGCGATTAGAATTAAAATTTTGCGTGAACCCCAAATCAGCTAAAGGCTGTACCCACAACTCTAAATCTTTTTTCATTTTCAAAACCCTTTTAAATTCCTCTTACTATATATATCAGTCTCTACACTCAAATTTATGCAATCTTCAGAAAATATTTTGAGGATTTTATTTCAATCTGATATTACCGATAATGTCAGATATTAGCTATAATGTCAGATATAAACGATAGTATCAGATTATAGACTATGGGAAAAGATGAGAATGTGATGAGGGTAGATGTTAGAGTACCTCTGGGGATGTATGAGAAGATAGAGATATTAGCTGAAAAGACAAATCAGCCCTTTACCCCTAAAACCAAAAACACCAATAACCCTAAAAGGGCTGTAACTCCGATTATTTTGAAGTTAATTGAGGTAGGGTTAAAAGCTATTGATGAGGATAGCAGTATGTTATCTGAGGATTTAGTAACACCAGATAACGATAACTCAGACACGATAGAGAATAGAATTTTTGAGAGGTTAGAGAAAAGATTAGAGGCTAAACTAGATGAACTAATTGAGGCAAGATTGACGGCTGACACCGAGAATGAGTACGTTAAAAATCTATATGCGATCGAGGTTAACTCCGAGAAAATAGATCCCCCAGAAGATACCGAGGCAATAAATGAGGTTAAAGATACTGAGAGTTTATCAATGACTAAATTAGCTGAAAGATTCAAAACTAATAAATCTAAAGGGCAAGGTGCATCTAAAACTAATATCGGTAGAAAACTTAAAGAACTAAGCAAAGAGGATTTTATTGCATGGAGTAAAGAGCAAGATCCAGAAGATAAAAGCTGGTATCTTAACGAGGCTGATAAAAAATTCTATCCCCTATAAAAAAATTTTAAATGCCTAAACCCCAACAATAGCAACTATTACAGCCTCTCACTCCGAGAGGTTTTTTATTATTTGGTTGACAATCAGATAGTATCTGATATATAATATCTGATATAAGGCAACGACACAAGCCTAAACCACCACACCACAAGAGGACAAGCCAATGACCAACCAAACCACCACCACCCAAGCCACCACCCCCGCCACTGCGACCGCAGTCAAGGAAGCGATGAGCGAGTACGATCGCATCTACCATGAGGCGGAAGACCCCATGGAGGTGCTAGAGGCCGCCACCCAAGCCATCAAGGCTCTCAAGGCTAAATACGCCTAACCCCAGCGCCCTGAGTACGGCGTTAAAAGGCTCATCACCGACACATAGTACATTTATTCACCACAAAAAAATCATGTTAGACCAATACATAAATACTCAACAGACCGTAATTGACACCAAATTAGCCAAGATTGCAGAGTTGGAGTCCATCATTGCTCAACTCAGAAAAGAGATAAGAATTGATGAGCAAGTCAAACAAGCAAGAGTTACAGCGTCCACGGAACTAGCTCAGTGGTTAGAGAAGGGTAAAGAGCTATTAAGAGACATGGCTGGTATTTTCCCCATTGAGTTCTTAGAGGATGTTAAGACTGAGGTTGCGACTATCACTGACTCCATCAAAGAGGATTACGAAAACTTTGCTGACAATGGATCCAGATTCTTAAGCGGTTCTGATGCGATCGCAGATGATGATGGAGATGATACCCCTGTTGACCCTCAGTCTGATGATACCGTGACGGTTGAGGTGATCGAAGCCACTGAAGATGATGATAGTTCCACTGATGATGATGCGATCGCTACTGAAGACGGGGAAACTGATGAGGTTGTTACTCCAGAAGAAAAGCCGATGAGATTAAGTGCTACTCAGTTGGCTAAAAGATTGGGTTTTAATTCTCACCACGAGGTTACAAGTAAATTTAAAGGATTGAGCAAAGATTCCTTCACTCAGTGGACTGCATACCATGACCCTGACCAGTACGGCTGGTACAAGGTCAATGGTAAATATCAAATCGTAGCCTAAGCAAAATAAGGGGGAAATTTTCCCCTATTTAAGCCACTAAAAAACTAACAATTATTAATTAAATTTTACCTCATGGGCAATTTGAGGAATGGGTAAACTTAGAGTTTAAATGGCATAGAAACACATCTGCTAAGTATATGAAAATTGCTAAAGAAATTAAAACAAATGCAACTTATAATGTGCATTTGCCAAGCAGTGTTAATGCCCTTTATCAATTAGCAAGTTCTCTTTCTAACGCCGATGACTCAACCAAAGAGGAAATATTCGTTACAGCCTCGATCGCAACTTGAGAAGATTTTGGGCTGGTATATATGAGATTGAGGATAAGTTGAGAGGTGAGGAGATAAAAGCTATCTGATATTTTTGAATTTAAAATGATATGCTAAATTAGGTATAAATTAAATAGTTAGGTTAGATGTCAGATAAGCCGATCCAGTGGGTTGGAACTTCTAAAGAGGATTTAAAAAATTTTCCAGAGGATGCTAGATATAAAGTTGGTTCGCAACTAAGATTAGTCCAAAAAGGGTATCAGCCAACAGACTTTAAACCTATGCCTACTATTGGTAAAGGTGTTGAGGAAATTAGAGTTTTTACGGGGGATACTTATAGGGTCTTTTATGTAGCAAGGTTTCCAGAAGCGGTTTATATACTCCATGCTTTTGGGAAAAAGACTCAAAAAACCTCAAAAAAGGATATAGAGTTAGGCAAAAAACGTTATCAGCAAATGATTAAAATTAGAGAGGATTTAGAAAAATGATTACTGAAGAAAAAATAGTAGTAACCAAAGGTAGCGATAACGTCTTTGAAGATTTAGGTTTTAGCCCTATACAGGCAATGAATTTAAAAATTAGAACTGATTTAATGATTGAATTACGGGCATTTATTTTAAAAAAAGGTTGGACTCAATCAGAAGCGGCGCAATTTTTTAATGAAACTCAACCTCGAATAAGTAAATTAATGAATCTCGATGTAACTCGGTTTAGTGTGGATAAATTAATAAACATGGTTGCTTTAACAAACATGAAAATAAACTTAGAAATTTCTTAATTTCCCCTAAGAGGCTGTAACATTGCCTAAATATTAATAATGTCCAGTGTCCGATAATAAGGATTTTAGGACACTGTTGACATTTAACCGTTATTTTTACTATAATCTGATATATCAGATTAAATCTGATTAATAAAAAACTACCTCAATGGGTAGCTCGTTAACATATTACTTATTACTATTATGACACTTTTAACTATTGCCTCTCAAGTAGGGATACTCCCATTATCTCAGCCCTTAAATGATGTTTATAGCGGTTTAATTGCCTCTTGCCATAAGAAAACTACCCAAAGCACCTACAAGCAAGGTATTAAGCATTTTTGTAATTATCTTTTAACGGGTGCGATCGCAAAGGGTGTTAAGGTTAATCTCTCGGAGTATCAGATTAAATCGGTTATATCAGATTATTTAAAGTTAACTGCTAAAACTGCTAATGCTTACCTCGGTGCTTATCGCAATGCAATGATTGAGGCTGATTACACACCTAACTCTATTAACGTCAAGATTGCTTCGGTTAAGGCATTGGTAAAGTACGCTTTTGATTATGAGCAATGTAGCTTTTTACTGGATAAGGTAAAAACCATTACCCCAGAGGTTTACAGAGACACTAAAGGCACATCCCCAGAAAATATTAAAGCGATTTTAGCTTTACCAGATTTAACCTCAGTGAAAGGAAAAAGAGATTATGCCATATTGAGATTACTTTGGGATTGTGCCTTGAGGAGAGGAGAGATTGCCTCTCTAAGTATTGAGGATTTTAACTCTAAAGAAGGCACTCTGAAGATTAAGGGTAAAGGTAGAATGAGCAAAGAGACTATTTATTTATCAGCCAAAACTATAGATGCGATCGAGGCTTGGTTAGATGTAAGGTATCAGCCTTTACCTCATTACCCTCTCTTTATCTCCTTGGATAATGCTACTAATGGTCATAGACTCTCGACAAAATCAATTTATCGCATCGTTAAGAAATACTCCTCAGAGATACCAGAGGGTAAAATATTATCTCCTCATCAAGTAAGGCACTCCTCAATAACGGCTGTATTAGATGCTAGTAACGGTAATGTTAGACTTGCTCAAAAGTTAAGCCGTCATAAAAACCTAGATGTTTTAACCCGTTACGATGATAACCGAGTAGCACTCCAAAGAGAGGCTGTTAACTTACTTTCTACCCTTGCTTAACATCCCCACACCGTGCGTACCTACCTTGATACTTTTACTTGAGAGGTGCTATATAACCTCTCATTCTAATCTGATTAACATTGATATATCAGATTTATAATTCACCTCTCTCCGAATCGATAGGCCATAACAACAGACCTTGTGGTAAAAAAGACTTTATTTTAAAATGCAAAATCAGGTTACAGCCGACTAAGGGCGATCGCAACTTCCAGTCAGGTTTTCTAAAAAACTTTTTTCTAAATAGCTGTTAAATAAAAAAAAATGAAAGACGAATATTATTCAGACGATGAAAAAGAATGGTTGGAGATTTTTCCAGATTATTTTACGAGGGAAAAAAGAGAAAAAATTTCCACAGAAATAAAACGATTAGGCTATAAATTTTGTTACTGTGATGCTGAGTATGAATACCATAAGAATAATCAAAATGGTCGTACTGAATGTTATTTTTACTACTATATAAAAATCACAAGAGATAGATATAATCTGCCTTTTAAAGTTCAATGGGATATATTATACATAGGCTATAGAGTGAAATATTTTTTGTCAAGAATATTAGAGGAAAAACCAGAATTTGTAAACAAAAGAATTTTAGATTTAAGAAACAAAATTCCATTACAATTTGAAATTGATGAGATAGATTTTGCACTTTTGAAAACGCTAGAAAAAGAATTAGAAAATATAACCTTGTACTTAAATAATTCCATAAAAGAAAATGGCATTTTTCGCTTATAAAGTTTTCCAGTGAATGTTGCGATCGCGCCTCTCATATAATCCGATATATCGGAGTTAATCAGATTAGCATTTTACCCTCTCAGAATGGCTTTATTTGCCCTTGTTTTCCATCTTCTGCAAATCTCCTAACATCCCCAAGCCTTTCTCAGTAATAGTTATTATTTCATCTTCAAATTCACAAGTTATATTTCTACCATTAAAATCTATACATTCTGCATACTCCAAAAACAGTAAATGCCCTTTCACTCTTGCTTTTTTATATTTTTTGGGTAATTTTTTTCTTAATACTGAACTCGATATAAATGGGTTAATTAAGCTCAATAATTCTTTTATAAGCAACCAGTTAATTCTCATTTTATCCCTGTAATATGGGGCATAAAAGCCCCTCATATGACACTAAATTGTAAGACATTGAATTAGTTTTATTCTACCATTTAAACATTAAAAAAGACAAGAAATAGTAAATATATATTCTTGCCCAATTAGTTATGAACAGATAAAATAAAAGTGAAATAACAAAACGCTAAAAGTAAATTATAGAAAGGTTTTACCCTACCCATATTATTATTATGACACAGAAATTAAAAGATTTAAAGTTAATTAGTCACGAGTTAACTCAGCTATTTAAAGCTATAGAGGTTAACTCAAATATCTTAACTAAATTTGCAATGGCTTCAAGAAACAAAATTAATTTTTTAGATGAAATGTCAGAACACTATTTGGCACAGGAAACGCAAGATATTTTCGAGTATATAGGTGCTGATTTGATAGAAGAATTAAAGGTTTTTCGTAGTAAGATAGACGAATTAGAAGACGTAGTTTATGCCCTAACAAAAAATGTTGCTAATGATGATTTAGACACCATTAAAAAATTGAAGAAAATGTTGGATAGTGACAAAGATTAGCTCACCGCTCGTGCGCGCGAGGGGTTAGGTAATTAAAACATCAGTATTATAATTAAAAGATGTAGTTTATTGAGGAGAATTTGAGCTAGGCAATGAGTCTTTAATTTAGCGGTTAATCCTCATTACCCTTGCTACAAACTTAGGTTAATTATGGCACGAAACAAACGAAAATTAAACGGATTACTGGATACTCTAAAATCTCAAATTGAGGAGATGGAGACATCAGAGAGTGCGATCGAGCCTAGCAAAGAGGATAACTCCAAGGCTGTGATGACGTTTAGCAAAGAAACTGAAGATTTTATTTCTTATAGTGAAAAACACTTTAAACTACTCAGAGAAAAGGCTTTTAATAATCCGAAAAAAACTTCAGTAGATATAACCTCTAGTTATAAAACCTATAAAAAAATAAATTTAATATATGAGGAGATTAAAAATAGAGGCTATTTATTAGGTATTGAAGATGAAAAAAATATTTTTGATTTTGTGACTAGGTATCCTTTAACAGAGGATATAATACCAAATCTTTACATAGAAAATTTAATATCAGCCCTAAATCTAAAGCCTAACCCTATTATTACTTCTAAGCTATTTCAAGATAGTAATTTAACCGCTAATAGCTCATCTCTTGTTATGGATACCATGTTTAGCTTAATGATTGGTAAAGGGTTAAATATCTTTCAAATCAGTGAGAAATTAAGTAAATGCTCTAAAACATTTACTAATGGGGATATCGATGTACTTTTTCAAGATATAGAGGCTGATTTAGTAGCTCAATATGGAGAGGATACCTACCAAGTTTTCTCAATCCTAATCGCTTATTGGTATAAAAATAAACCTAAAATTTATGGTGAAACTATAACCCTCTCTGGTGATGAAATTTTAGAGATTCTCAAAGAGAAAAATAAACTAATTAAAGTCAATAACGAGGTTAAAAGATTATCTAAAATAGAAGGTTTAAACTTGTTAGCTCATCATTGCGAATTGCTTAAAGGAATTAGGGTTTATTCATCTCGAATAATGCCCACTGGTAAAGGTAAACAAGCCTTCGGTATAGAAGAAACTCCTTTAATAGAATTTAGCAGTATAAAATATTTTCCTAAAGATGGTACTAAAGAAAATCACCCTCTTTTTGGTGGGGTAATAAAAGATTTACATATCTCTTTTAAAGTAGGTGAATGGTTTAAATATTTTGATGAAGATAATTTTAAGCAATTCGGTTATGTCCACAAAAAGGCTTTTAATACCTCTGGGTTAATATCAGCCTTATTGCACTGGTTAAGTTTTAAATTAGAGCAAAATCAAGACGGTGATTTTAAACTCAAGACTATCATTGAGCAAGTAGGATTAAAAACTAAGTTAGATGCTATTCACTCCGAGACTGATTCTAAAAAACTCCGAGACTTGAAAAAAGATTTATACCGAGTCGTCATGAGTGCATTAATTGAGATTAAAAAGATAGATGATCCCTACCAGTGGGAATTTAAAAACGCGCCGCAATGGTTATTAGACGAGGCACTGAAAAAACCAAGAGGCTGGTTTTATTCTTGGTTAGATGTCGTAATCGTCTTTAAACATCCTAAATGCTTAATTAATGAGGGTAAAGAGTATCGTAGGGAAAAGATAATAGAAGTTACCCCAGAGCCTAAACCCAGTAAGCTAACTACTAATGACTTAAAATTAGCCCTTGCTCAATACTCCGATAACAAAAATGTGAGTTTAAGAAAATTAGCTGAGGCTTACGGGACTTCTCAACCTACCTTATCCAGAAAATTAAAATCAGGTAAATTTACTCAATTTGAACTTAAAGACTTGATCAACTGGGTTCATATCTTAGGGAAAAAGAAAAGTTAAGATTCACATTTTCACATCCTCACACTAGAATGGGGTAACAAACTCTGAAAAGTCTTTATTTATAAGACTCTCAGAGTTTTTTTAAAGTGATTCAGTAGTGATTCAGTAGTGATTCAGTCACATAAATCACTAAATCAGTGTCTGATTACAGTTTGTAACGTATATAAGATAAACGTTATAAGGTGATTCATGTAGTTTGTTACTTTTTCCACAAACTCTGTTACTTTTTCCACAAACTCTGTTACTTTTTCCACAAAGTTTTTTCAGGATACTTATATACCAATGGTTTCAGCCGTTGAATTTTTCCTAAAGAATATTAAAGAATATTAAAGGCGCGATTTTTTTCGCTGGCGCTCAAAATCGCTATTTTGGGAAAAGAAAATAAATATCAAAATCTTAGGTTGTGTGACTAAAGATTTTTGATTTTGATTTCAGTAATAAGGAAATAAGACAAAAACGCTAATAAGTAATAGGCTGACAAGAAAAAAAGCTCAAACAAAAGTGCCGCGCCGCAATTTTCCGAGCGGTGCGATTGTGTGATAGCCGTTGAGCATTGCACTGTAAGGACTTTGAGCGATGGTGTTTATTTCATCGATATAGATGAGGAGATTACACCGAGTCGATATGCTCATGACATCAAATATTACGTTGATGAGGATTGAGGATAAATAAGCCTCTCGATCGCCCTTAGTGGACTGATTTAATGAGAGGCGATCTTAAAAACTTGTAAATTAACTTAAACGATAACAATGAATGACCTGATAAAGGAATATTACAGATTAATATTGCACTCCGAGCCTCAGAGATTTGCTATAGCGGTTAAAGAGGGTAATGAGGTTAAATATCCTCACCAGAGTAAACACTTAACCGAGGCTGACATAATAAAATCCATTGAGGGTAAATTGAGCCTCGGAGTAATGCTTTTAACCGATAACAGCCCTTATTTAACTAAATCTGGGGTAATAGATATTGACACTCCGAGAGATGCTAAAGATTTAAGTGAGGGTTTAGCCCTTGCCAAAAAGTTAAAGGATATAGCCTTAGAATCGAATTTAAGAGCCTATATTGAATTTTCAGGTAATAGAGGCTATCACTTATGGATTTTTGTAAATAAGCCTATCACTGGTGAATTAATGCAAAAATGTTTAAGAGCGATCGCACTCAAGGCTAAATTTGAGGCTAAAGAGATATTCCCTAACCATGAGGTTAAAGAAACTAAATGTATTAAATTACCCTTTACTACCCATTTAAAAAGCAATAACCGATCTGGGTTTATTGGTGAGGATTTTAACCCTAACAATCCTCTCGTTACCTTAGAGAGTCAATCGGAGTTAATGAGAGGATTTATCCAAAATGATCCGAGTGATATTATCAGCCTTGTTAATGAGGTAGGGAGTGAGCATAAACCCGTTAAAGAGGCTCGGAGTAAAAAAGATATTGAGGGTAAATTAAAAGATTTTGGCTCGGATCATCCATCTTGTATAAAGCATTTACTCACCAACGGCGCGCCGCTAGAAGTCGATTACAACCAAGCTAATCTGACATTAATCAGATATTGCTTAACCAAAAAATTAAGCCTTGAGGAATCTTTACCACTAGCTGAGGATATGGCAAAAAATACCTCAGAGGCTCATTCTACAAGCAAAGATTATGAGGGTAAACTTAAGAATTTTCGGAGTGCTTTTAATTCGTGCGATCGCAACCGAGATAATTATTTATTTGGATGTAGCTATATTTTATCTGGGGTAAAGGAAAATGAGGCACACACCAGAGGATGTATAGGCACAAAATGCAGTATTCATAAAAACCATAACCCTAACTATCAAAAACAATCCTCAGAGAATAACTTAGGGGCTGATACTCCTAACAATCAAAATATTTCCGATAGCCTCGATTTTGTGCGTGTAAATGCCCTTATTTTTGACGCAATGATAAATCTATCGAGTGAGGGTAAAGAGTGCGTAAAATCGCAAATACTCAGAGAATCAGATAAGATAGTACAAAATTACCTAGTTAATAAAGATAATCAGAATATATCAGATAGTATCAGACTGATTGAAAGTGAGGTTATAGGATACTTTTTACAAAACCCAGAGTCGATAATTGATTACTCCGATATTTTCTCTGAAGGGTTCAAACATACTATCAGCAAGAATCAGTCAATATCAGATTACCTCGACAATCTTTACAGCCTGAAAATACCCTCACCAGAGACGATTGAGGAGTATATAGAGGAGATTCGAGTTAATGGATTGAAGGTAATAGCTACCGAGAAAATATCTACTTTCAACAATCAGATACGAGAATCAGATAATATATCAGATACACTTAACGAGATTAACGAGAGTGTTGAGGAGATAACGAGGCTGTCAATAAGTGACTCAAAATTACTACCCGTATCTGAGAAGTCGGTAGAATGGGTAACAGAGTTATTCTCTGAGGATGTGGTTAATATCCCTACTTTCAGTCAAGATTTAAACTACCTTCTTAATGGGGGATTGTGTAAGGGTAAATTATATGTTTTAGGTGCGCCACCTGCTAACGGAAAATCTACAGTATCAGCCCAAATCTCAGATATAGCCTCATCTAAAGGGTTTAGGGTAGGTTATGCAAGTTATGAGATGAGTGCGGATCAATTATTTCTAAGTGCGATCGCACGTTACGGAAAAATTAACTCCTCTCTAATTGAGTCTAAAAAGCATTTTCTCGATAAGCAATTAGCAAAAAGAATTTTAGAGGTATGTGAGGATTATGATCAGAAAATAGGTGAGAATCTTTACTTAATTGAATGTGATGACTACCACACTCCGAGTAAATTATTAACCATTATTAAAAAGCTAAAACTAGATTTATTAATAGTGGATTATTTGCAGTTATTAAATACTGGTGATAATTACCTTGATAATGGCAATAACGAGACTCTTAAAATATCAAAGATTGCTACTGAACTTAAAAGAGTTGCTAGAAAAACTCAAATTCCAATTATTGCGATTAGTGATATTAATAAAAATGCTTATTCAATGGCAATGAAGGGGGGAGATTTGGATTTATCAGCCCTAAGAGACTCTTTTAAAATAGCTCATAGTGCAGATACAGTAATGTTTTTAACCTCTCAAAATATCACGATGTCAGTTAAAGATGATGGTAATAATAAGAGTGAAAAATCAGTAACTCAACTTTATTTACTATCGGAAAAATTGAGAGATACTAGCTTAGAATTGAGTCAAAAAATAATAGATTTAGCACATCAATTTAAACTAGATAAAAATAACTCCGATACTTACTCAAGGCTGGTAATAGCAAAGAATAGAGGGGGAAAATGTGGAGAGGTTTTATTCAGATATAGCAAGGCTTTACATTATTTTGAGCCTCTTAATTATTTAACTGCAAATATTAACGTTAATGAGGAGTTTTAGAGATGGAAAATAAAAAAGTAGATAGTGAAATAAAATCAATAGTTTCAGACTTTATCACCAAGAAAAAAAGTAAAGCTAAACCCTCACCAAAGAGCAAAGAGAATAAATCTGATATGAATAATCAGATAGTATCAGACATTATAACTATAGATTGGTTTACAGCTCTTGAAGATATTAGAAATTGTCTTATTTACTCAATGGGATTAACTAAAGAGTGCGATCGAGTTCAATGGTTTAAAGAGTTTACGGGTTATGAGGGTAAACTGAAAAACGCACCTACCGAGTTATTCGAGAGGGTTTACCATTACCTCAGTGACAAGATAACCGCTACTAAGGTATATCTCCTCACCAAGCCATTAATTGAGGCTCGGAAAAATAATAAATCCTCAGAGGGTAAAGAGAATAAATCAGATTTAGCCATAGCTTTTAATTGGACAAAAAACAAGCTAATAAAAGGGTTAAAGACTCAAACAAGGAGATATTATCAGCCTAGCTATGCTAAGAGGTTTATTGCTATTTTTGAAAGTAATCCTAACACTTTGATTAGGGCTGAATACAAAAAAGAGTTAATAGGATATATCAGATTAACCGCTAAACCGTACCGAGAAAAGTTAGGAGATATTAGTAGAGAGGATATTGATAAAGAAGGCTACCCAGAGTTAAGCAAAGAGGAGTTTTTAAATAAGTTTTTCTCTGGTAAAGATGTTAACTCCGAGGTTTGGGTTATTAGTTTTGAATTTACCCCAGAGGATAAAGAGATTAAATCCGATAATAAATCAGATTTATCGGATAATAGTAATAATGAGGATTTTGAGTTAACCTCTGGTGAGGCTAAATCAGATCCCCAGAGTAAGGTTATAGATGATAGTTACAAATTAATAGAGAATGATGAGGATTTAACGAGAGCGATCGCACCTCTGGAAAAAGAGAAGGTATTAGCACTGGATACAGAAACAACAGGGTTAGACCCTCACAGCGATAAATTGAGGCTGATACAGATAGCCTCGGAAAATAACCCTACTCTCATAATTGATTGTTTTAAGTGCAATCCTAAGTTATTACAGCCTCTCTTACTCAATGAAGCTGTAAAGGTTTTTCACAATGCAAAATTCGATATTCAAATGCTTATGAGTAAAGGTTTAGAAGTGAGTCAGACTATTTTTGATACTCAGTTAGCTCATCAACTAATTAACTCAGGTAAACCTAATGTAAAAGCCTCGTTAAAGGCAATCTCTGAGGAGTATTTAGGGATTGAGATTAGTAAAGAGGAGAGGTTATCAGATTGGAAGTCAGATATATTATCAGATAGTCAATTAAGGTATAGTGCGATCGATGCTAAAATTTTACTCCGATTAAGAGAGATACTCCGAGAAAAGATAATATCAGCCTCACTAACCAGAGTCGCAAAGATAGAGTTTGATTGCGTTTTAGCAGTGGCAATGATAGAATTTAACGGAATGCTCTTAGATGTCTCTCAGTGGCAAGGAATATTAAAAGAAGCTGTAAAGAGAAAAGAGGAGTTAAGCAAGGAATTAAAGGAAAAATTACCGAGTGAGGCTGATACTCTTTTTAAATTAGATATAGATTTAGACAGTCCTAAGCAAGTATTAGAGGCACTTAACCGCTATGGTATCAAGTGCGATAACACCAATGCTAAAACCCTCAAAAAATTAGTTATAGATTACCCAGAGATAATTAAACCTTTACTCGAATACAGGAAAGTAAATAAAATTCTTACCTCATTTGGTGATTCTCTCCTCAAGAAAATTAACCCTGTTACTGGTAGATTGCATGGTAGTTACTGGCAATTAGGTTCAAGTGCTGGTAGGTTCACCTCAAGTGAGCCTAACTTACAGCAAATACCCAGAAATAAAGAGGCTCGGAGTTGCTTTATTGCCTCTCCTAATCACAAACTCGTTATAGCTGATTATTCCCAGATTGAGTTAAAAATTGCCTCTGAGGTAGCTAACGATAAAACTATGATTGAGGCTTACTTGAGAGGTGAGGATTTGCACAAATTAACAGCCTCGATCGTACTCAATAAACCCTTAAATGAGGTAACAAAAGAAGATAGACAGATAGCTAAATCAGCTAACTTTGGGCTGATATATGGTGCTAGTGTTAACGGGTTTAGAGGCTATGCTGAGAGTAATTATGGTATCAGCCTATCAGAGTCAGAGGCTAAGAAAATAATGGATAACTTTTTTAAGTCTTACTCAGGTTTAGCTCAATGGCACAAAAAGACTAAGTCAAGAATCTATAATCAAGGTGTCAGTGAAACCCGTACTTTATCAGATAGAATCAGATATTTTGATAATGCCTCACCTCAGCAAGTGCTTAACACTCCGATTCAAGGCACGGGGGCTGATATGCTTAAACTAGCTCTGGGTAGGTTAGTATCAGCCCTTAAACCCTTCAATGGTAAGGCTCGAATACTTGCCACAGTACATGATGAGATTATCCTAGAGGCTCATGAGAGTATAGCTGAGGATGTAGCTAATATTTTATCCGAGGTAATGGTTAACTCTGGTAAGGAATTTTTAAAAAGAGTACCGATTGAAGCTGATAGCAGTATAGGTAATTCATGGGCTGATAAATAATCCTCTCACTTATATATCAGTCTCAAAACTCAAAATTATGCAATCCTCATTAAATTATTTTTGAGGATTTTATTTTAATCTGATATTACCGATAATGTCAGATATTAGGTATAATGTCAGATATAAACGATAGTATCAGATTATAGACTATGGGAAAAGATGAGAATGTGATGAGGGTAGATGTAAGAGTACCTCTGGGTATTTACGAGAGGATTGAGCTATTAGCAGAAAAGACAAATCAGCCTTTTACTCCCAAAACTAAAAACACTGATAACCCTAAGAGGGTAGTTACTCCGATTATTTTAAAGTTAGTTGAGCTAGGGTTAAAGGCTATTGATGAGGATAGCAGTATGTTAACTGAGGAGTTAGTAACAACAGATACCGATAACTCCGAGACTATAGAGAATAGACTTTTTGAGAGGTTAGAGAAAAGATTAGAGGCTAAAATAGATGAGCTAATTGAGGCAAGATTAACGGCTGATACCGAGAATGAGTACGTTAAAAATCTATATGCGATCGAGATTAACTCCGAGAAAATAGATCCCCCAGAGGATACCGAGACGATTGAGGCTGTAGCTGTAGAATCTGATACTGAGGATAACTCCAAGACTAAAGAGGGTATTGAGGATACTGATAGTTTATCAATGAGTAAATTAGCTTATAGATTGCGAGGTAGAGGTACATCTAAAAGCACTATTAGCAAGAAAATTAAAGAAATGAGTAAAGAGGAGTTTATTACTTGGAGTAAAAAGCATGATCCAAAGCGTAAAGGTTGGTATCTTAACCAGAATGATAGTAAATTTTACCCAGTAAACTAACCCCTAAACCCTAACAATAACAACTATTACAGCCTCTCTAAGTGAGAGGTTTTTTATTATTTGGTTGACAATCAGATAGTATCTGATATATAATATCTGATATAAGGCAACGACACAAGCCTAAACCACCACACCACAAGAGGACAAAACGATGACCAACCAAACCAAGACCCAACTAGAACAAGCCTACTACCACCTAGACCTCACCGATGACGATGACCTCGTAATCACCGAGATTGACGAGTAGTACCCCTGAACCCACGCCCTGAGTACGGCGTTAAAAGGCTCACCATCGACACATTCAATCAATACATAGTACATTTATTCACCACAGGAAAATCATGTTAGACCAATACATAAATACTCAACAGCAAACCATCGACACCAAGTTAGCCAAGATTGCCGAACTAGAGTCCATCATTGCTCAACTCAGAAAAGAGATAAGAATTGATGAGCAAATCAAACAAGCAAGAGTTACAGCGTCCACAGAACTAGCTCAATGGTTGGCTAAAGGGAAAGAGCTATTAGGAGATATGGCTGGTATCTTCCCCATTGAGTTCTTAGAGGATGTTAAGACTGAGGTTGCGACTATCGCCGATGAGATTAAAGAGGATTACGAAAACTTTGCTGATAATGGGTCAAGATTTTTGAGCGGTTCTGATGCGATCGCAGATGATGATGATACTGACCCTGTTGACCCTCAGTCTGATGATACCGTGACTGTTGAGGTAATAACCACCACTGAAGATGATGATAGTTCCACTGATGATGATGCGATCGCCGATGAAAATGATGAGGTTGTTACTCCCATAGAAGAAAAGCCGATGAGATTAAGTGCTACTCAGTTGGCTAAACGACTCGGTTTCAATTCTCACCATGAAGTCACCAGTGCCTACAAAAATTTTAATGAGCAAAGATTCATCTCTTGGACTATCAACCGTGACCCTGACAAGTACGGCTGGTACAAAGTCAATGGGAAATATCAAATCGTAGCGTAAGCAAAATAAGGGGGAAATTTCCCCCATTTAAGCCACTAAAAACGCATTAAACAATTAGAGAAAAATTACAACAAAAACAAAGAAACTAGCTTTCCCCTCGTGCGCGTGCGTGGCTTATATTCTTTTTGCCCCAATGAGGGGCTTTTTTTATGCCCAAAATCTTCAGAAGGGTATAAACAATAAACACCATTACAGCATCTACTCCCTTCTCAGCTAACACTTTTATTTTGCAATCTCCCATTCATTTTATCAGTGCCTAGCGAAAACAAGGGGTAATATTCGTTACAGCCTAGATGTGAGAGTGAGAAGATTTTGGGCTGGTATATATAATATTGAGGATAGGTTAAGAGGCACTGAGGTTAAAAATGCTTTACCTCATGGTCAATTTGAAAGTTGGTGTTCTTTAGAATTTGAATGGAGTATAAATTATGCTCAAAAATATATGAAAGAGGCTCGTGAAATTCCAAAAGCTGATGATCGTCAGTTTTTTAATGGAATGAAAATGACTGCACTTTACCAGTTAGCTTCTGGTTTAGCTAATGCCGATGAAGAAACCAAAGAGAAAATTTTAGAGGGAGTTGAGCAACGCACTGAGGTTAAGGCAATCCGATATTTTTAGAGTAAAATTGAGGCAAGGATAGGAGTAAGGCTAATACTTCTATCCTCAGAGATTAATAACTTATTGAGGATTTTAACATGAGTACAGTAACAGATAATGACTTGAAAGAGTTAAAAGATTTAATAACTCAGTTAAGCGATCGCATGGAAACTAGATTTAACGAAGTTGATCGCAAAATAGAGAAATTAAGTGAAGATGTTAACGAGACTAAAGTAGGTATAGCTACCATTAAAAGCGATGTTAATGGGTTAGGGAAAAGACTTGATAACCTTGAGTTTACTAACAGAGGTATTTTTATAACCGTTG
>NZ_CP084100.1 GCF_036345015.1 Cyanobacterium sp. Dongsha4
GGGGAGATGCGATCGTCTGAATTAGGCGAGATTCCTAAAGATTGGCAAATTAGAAAACTAGGTGATGAAATTGATGTTCAAAAAGGCTTAAGTTATAAAGGTTCAGGATTAGCTGATATTGAAACAGGAATTCCTATGCACAATTTAAAATCTATTTATGAAGGTGGAGGTTATCAGCATGAAGGAATAAAATATTACAATGCAGATTATAAGGAAAGACATATTTGTAAAGCTGGGGATATTATTGTTACCAATACAGAGCAAGGTGAAAAACATAAATTAATAGGTTTTCCAGCTAGAATTCCAGCTTATTTTGAAAATACTTCTATTTTCACTCATCATATTTCAAAAATATCTATCCAAAAGAGTTCTTACTTAAGAAATGAATTCATTTATTATTTATTTCATTCTCGAATTATGAGACATCAAATTATTTCATATACAAATGGCACAACTGTAAATATGTTACCCAATGATGGTTTAAAATTACCAATTTTTGCTCTACCTCCTAAAGAGATGATTGCTAAATTTTCAGAAGTCATTAAACCTATTTGGGCTAAATCTGAAATTAATTATGAACAAATTCAAACATTAACAAAAACCCGTGATGCGTTGCTACCGAAATTAATGAGCGGACAGATAAGAGTGAAGGAGTGAAAGATGAAATTATTTTTTTATAATCAAAGTAAACCGATGCCAAATGCTTAATATAAAAGCCATTAATCCCATAGATTTTATACAGGAATTAGACAATGACAATGAAAATTAATCTTAACACAGACCAACAAATTATCGAAGAAGCATTTAATGTTTTAATAGATCATTTAGATGTGGTAAAAGTGATGCGTTTTTGGGAAATTTGCCACTTAGGAAAAGGTGATTACTCTGAGCTTAAAAACCAATTATTTAAAGATGAAACCGTAGATACTCTTTATGACAAAATCAAAGCCTTTGAAAACAGTCAACAGGAAAATGGATGATGATTGAACTATATCAAAGAGTTTTCCTTAATCAAAACTTCCCCGAATATAACTTGAGAAAAGGAGATATAGCCACCTTTATTGATACCGTGCCTCATCCCGAAGGCGGAGAAGAAGGCTATGTTTTAGAAATATTTAACGCCCTTGGAGAATCAATAGATGAAGTGATAGTGCCTAAAAGTGCCGTTAATCCCCTAGAAGAAAACCAAATTCTCACTGTGCGCTCTTTAGTTAAAGTTTAAAATATTTGTTAATTAATAAAAAGAGAAATTAAAGTTAGAGATTAGAGATTAATTATTGATAACTATTAATAAAATAATTCCCGTTTTTTCTGCTAACTTAACCACTTGAAAAGGTAACGAATTTTCAAACAATAAAGCACTAACAAATATATTCGTATCTATAACAACTCTAATCATTGTCTTCTGCTAAAATCTCCGCTAAAATTTCAGGATTTAAACCCCTTGCCTGAGCATTTTTAGAAATTTCTGCCATGACATCAGTTAGACTTTTATCTGCTAAATTGTATTGAAAAAATAAGCTAATAATAGAACTTAATTGTTGCTGAGTTTCAGGTTTAGCAGACTCAAAAGCCCTTTTAACTTCTTCTGCCACAGGAATAGTAATTGTCGTCATAACTTTACCTTTTTAACAAGAGATATTAACGAAATATCTTATCATAAATTAATATAAAAAATATGAGAACAAACAACTAACTAGATATGACAAACATCATCCTAGAAAAACTTGAACCCCAACTAAAAGAACGTTTACAACAACGTGCCACTCAAAATGGACGCACCATTGAAGCAGAAATTACCGCTATTCTCTCTATCGCTTTACAAACTGAATCTGACACTAATTCCACCCAAGACTTAGCCACCTCGATCGCCCAACGCTTTGCATCTCTGGGAGAATTTGACATCCCCGAAATACCTAGAGAAGCCATTAGAGAAGCTCCTACCTTTTAGCTATAAACTGTTAAATATAGGCTGATTAACCCTTGGGATTTATGAAATACACTACTGAAGATGACATCGAACTGTTTAACCTAGAAATCTTACAAAGTCTAGGCTATAACTACCTCTGCGGTTAT
The DNA here is from genome assembly GCF_036345015.1 of Cyanobacterium sp. Dongsha4. Classification (NCBI taxonomy): domain Bacteria; kingdom Bacillati; phylum Cyanobacteriota; class Cyanophyceae; order Chroococcales; family Geminocystaceae; genus Cyanobacterium; species Cyanobacterium sp. DS4. The sequence goes on from NZ_CP084100.1 coordinate 2,077, forward strand.
GACATCCAACCAGAAGCCATTAACCAAGAGCGAGAAAACTTCAGTGACGTAGTGCTACTTAACCGCCTAGAAAACGCCCTCAGTCGTATTAACCCAGATATTCCCCCCTACTGCCGACAACAGGCGATAAGAGAATTATTGAATATCACCAGCCCAGACTTAATCAGTAACAACGAGAAATTCCATCAATACTTAACTGAAGGTATAACCGTTGAATATCAAAAACAAGGCGAAACCAGAGGCGAACAACTGTGGCTCATTGATTGGCAAAACCCAGACAATAACGAGTTTTTAGCCGTTAACCAATTTACCATTATTGAAGATAACCATAACCGCCGCCCTGATATTATCCTGTTTATAAATGGCTTACCCTTAGTAGTAATTGAACTGAAAAACCCCGCCGATGCCAAAGCCGACACTTACAAAGCCTTTAACCAACTCCAAACCTATAAACGGGAAATACCAAGCCTCTTTACCTATAACGCCCTCCTAGTCATCTCCGATGGTATTACTGCCAAAGCAGGTTCACTATCAGCAGACTATAACCGCTTCATGGAATGGAAAACCAACAGCCGATACCTGAGCGAAGTCGAAGACACAGAGGCATTGAAGATTAAGGAAAATGTACCTTCCCATAACACCTCCCAAAGAGAAAATTTATCTTCTAATAACTCCTCCCCAACGGAGGGAGATAAGATAATTAATCAATTACAAGTATTAACCGAGGGAATGCTGAATAAACATACCCTTTTAGACCTAATCCGTCACTTTACCGTCTTTGAAGCCACCCAAAACCAAGATCCTAAAACCGATATAGTCACCATCAAAAAAACTAAGAAAATCGCCGCCTACCATCAATATTACGCCGTTAATAAAGCCCTAGACAGCATTATTCGTGCCTCTGGTATGTTCTCTCCTAATAACTCCCAGACAGGCAAAATAGCCTCTCCTAACCCCTCTAAAATAGATAATTTAACCACCCCCTCTCAAATCAACAGAAATCTTGCCAGTGATAGAAAAAATGAAACAGAAAACATCACCTCTAATCAAGAAGGAGATAGAAGAGGGGGAGTCGTCTGGCATACCCAAGGAAGCGGAAAATCCCTGTCAATGGTATTTTTAGCAGGTAAATTAGTTCTTTGTGAAACCCTCAACAATCCTACCGTACTCATCCTAACAGACCGTAACGATTTGGATGACCAACTATTTGACACCTTCGCCAGTTGCCGTCAACTACTGCGCCAAAGCCCCCAACAAGCAGACGATCGCACCAAAGTGCAAGAACTATTACAAGTCGCCTCTGGGGGAATAGTATTTTCTACTATTCAAAAATTCGCCCCTACCGATGGTGAAAGCCTTTATCCTCAACTGTCAGACCGTAATAATATCATTGTCTTAGCCGATGAAGCCCACCGTAGCCAATACGGCTTTAAAGCCAAACAGGTTGATATTAAAGATGAGACAGGCAAAGTAATTGGGAAACAAACTAAATACGGCTTTGCCCGTTATATCCGAGATGCCTTACCCCATGCCACCTTTATTGGTTTTACAGGCACACCCATTGAACAAACAGATAAAAATACTAAAGAAGTTTTCGGTAACTATATTGATATTTATGATATAGCCCAAGCAGTCAAAGACGGTGCTACTGTTCCCATTTACTATGAAAGTAGGCTAGTTCATTTAGAATTGGACGAATTAGGCAGACAACTGCTAGAAGAATTAGAGGATGATTTACAGTTTGAAGACTTAAACGCTACCCAAAAAGCCAAAGCTAAAGGCACTCAATTAGAGGCATTAGTAGGGGCAACAAAACGGGTGAGCGCGATCGCCTTCGACATAGTTAACCACTTTCAACAAAGACAAAAGGCTAATCGTGGTAAGGCAATGATAGTCACCATGAGTCGCCGTATTGCGGTTAACCTCTACGCAGAAATAATTAAACTGCTTCCCGACTGGCATCACCCAGAATTAACCAAAGGCAAAATTAAAGTGGTGATGACAGCTAACGCCTCCGATGAGGAAAATCTAGTCCGACACCACACCAGTAAAAAAGACCGTCAAATCCTCGCCCAACGCCTCAAAGATGCCGATGATGAACTAGAAATGGTCATTGTCTGTGATATGTGGTTAACAGGATTTGATGCTCCCTGTCTCCATACCATGTACATTGATAAACCCCTCAAAGCCCATAACCTCATGCAAGCGATCGCCCGCATCAACCGAGTGTATTTTGAGAAGGAAGGGGGGTTAGTAGTGGACTACTTAGGGTTAGCCAGTGAACTAAAAAAAGCCCTGAGTTTTTACGCTGAAAGTGGCGGTAAAGGACAACCTACCTTAGATCAAGAAGTGGCTTTAGGCTTCTTACTCAGCAAATTAGAAGTAGTGGAACAAATACTCCATGAGTTTGACTATGAATGTTACTTTACTGCGGAGACGGGGGAAAAACTAAATATCCTCACCAAAGCTATTAATTACGTTTGTAGCCCTGATATTAAGGAAAGATTTATGAGGGAAGTAACGGCACTATCCAAAGCCTATTCCTTAGCTGTACCCCATCCAGAGGCATTAGCCAAAGCCGAATTAATCTCCTTCTTCCAAGCCATCCAAGCCAGTATTTACAAACTAGAACCACGAGACTACGGGTTAAGTAATAGTGAAATGGAAACCGCCATACGTCAGGTAGTGGATCAGGCGTTGGTATCGGATACAGTGGTAAATATTTTAGACCAAGTAGGTCTCAAAAACCCTGATATTTCCATCATCTCCGATGAATTTATTGCCGAAGTGCGAGGCATGGAACACAAAAACCTTGCGGTGGAATTACTAGAAAAACTCCTCAAAGACGAAATCCATAACCGCAAACGAGTTAACCTAGTCCAAAGTCGGAAACTAACAGAAATGTTAGAGGATGCCCTCCGCCGTTATCATAACCATGTCATTACCGTCAGAGATGTGATAGAAGAATTACTGAATATCTCCCAAGATGTCACCCAAGCCGATAAAAGGGGAGAGGAATTGGGCTTAGAACCTTATGAGTTAGCCTTTTACGATGCCTTAGCTCAAAATCAAAGTGCAGTGGAGGTAATGGGCGTAAATGAACTCAAAGCGTTGGCGATCGCACTTACGGATAAAATCAAGAAAAATGTGTCTATTGACTGGAACTTAAAAGAAAGCGTGAGGGCAAGAATGAAAATAATGGTGAAGAGATTATTGAGACAATATGGCTACCCTCCCGACATGGCAAAACTAGCCACAGAATTAGTGCTAGAACAAGCTCAAGTGTTTACAGAAGCTCAAGTCAATGGATGATAGGGGAATAGGGGTAGAGCAGAGAGTGTTATATTTTGAAATTCCAATAAAACAAAGTACCAGTAAACCTATTTAACTCAAGTGCGTACATTAATTCTGACTTTTAAGGGAAAGATAAACCTGTAGAAATTATGAGACGAGTTTTTATGACCTTGACGGTGGTCGTTAAAATCTTCTCTTGTTTGATCATAAATTTTTAAAGTGCGATACGATCATATATTAACTGGTTAATGTCAAATAAATTACTAATATGTCTGATAACGAAAACAAGTTTTGGAAAGACGTAATAAGTGCAAGTATTTCTAGTAGTATTGGTGGAATCATGGGAGCCATTACTTCTAATTTATTTACAGGCAGTAAGAGTACATCTCCAGATGTTATAGGAGCGCCGCTATCCAACGAAAGTTTATTTCCTGTAGGGACAATTATTGGAGTAACTGTAGGATTAACTATTTTTATTGTAATTCGTATGAAAAACGAATAAGCTAATTGACCTAAAGCTAAAATTCTTGGAATAACAACTAAGTAGTTTATTAATCAACGCTTTGAGCTACTTTGCAGATTTTACAAGTTCTCTAACTCTATCCCAATACTTTAAAATCCAATAAATTAAAAGCCAAACTTACCAGAGAAAGCAGAATCGGAGAGAGGAGGGGTTGATTTCATGGAGATGGTATCGATCGCCCTGAGAAATATTCTTATTCCTTATGTGAAGTACGACATAGCTAACCTATCGGTATAGGGTTTATTAGGATAAAATATTCTGACTATAGTGTCTATTGGAAACTAGACAAATGAAAAAGTATTCAATAAAGGAATTACAGGATAGATACCAACTTAAAACTCGTCAGTCTGTGTACGATCGCCTTAACGCCATCAAAGCTGAGGTTTTGAAAGAAGGTAATAAGAGCTATGTCGCCGAAGATGCAGTGAACACACTAGATCAATTACAGGAACACTTAAAGTTAGGAGGAAGCATCAAAACCTTTACTCCCACTGTTAAAACAACTGTCTATCCAGAAACAGACAGTGTCAATTGTACTCCAGACAATTTAACTGTAAATTCAGAAATAGACAGTGTCAATTCTTCATTAGACACTAATCCAGAATATATCCAACTATCACTTTTTCAATTGACCTTGGAAACAGCAGTTGAGAAAGTGATAGAAAAAGTTAGACCTTCAAACCCCATTGATCATTGGGAGAAATTAGACCAAGCGGCAAAACGTGGCTATATTCTCAGTAGCAAGGAAGTAGCAGAATTATTGGGAACTAAACCAAAGGGGCAAGAATGGACTAGAGGAGCTTTTAAGTTTATCCGTTTTGGCAAAATCGGAAATCAAACGGGGTGGCAGGTAACTCGTATTTAAAAGCGTAAATCTCAAAATATTTTGCTATATTTCAATTAATAACACTGCCCTGAAAATTAAGGACTCGCTATCGCTCGACTTGTTTCTTTGGCACAAATTCATCTCACCTTAGAATATATCAGGTTTTTGATAAAATTTATAGACTGGGTCTTCTTTGCACATTAAGATAAAAATAATTAAATGTTTACAATTAATTTATGGGATATACTTTCTGAGTTGAGAACACCTGGTGGCGATCACTTTACCGAGTTTGTTGATGCTTTAATCACAGCAGAAGCATATATTCAAGGTTTACCAATATCAGAAATCTCTACTAATTTACGTACTAATCTTGGTGATGAAGGTGTAGATACGGAAGCTCGTCAAGCCATGCTTAACACACAAACTGGTTGGATGAGTAAACCTACTTGTTGGCAGTATAAAGCTACTGAATTCAAAAATATATCAAAAAAAGATCTACGTGAAGAAGTCAATAAGAAATATGCAAAAACACTTATTCAAAAAGGTTATGGATATCGGTTGTGTATTTGCGATGATCTAACTCCAGTAAAAAAAAGTGAATGGGAAAGTATTTTAGATTATGAAATCGCCAAGATAAATTCAAATGCACCTAATTCTAAAGTTATTACTGCATCCGATCTTGCTAGATGGGCAAATCAGTATCCTTCAATAATTGTTAGATTTTTTAAACCTAGTTTAATCAATTCTATTTCGTGCGCTGATTGGGGAGAAGAAATTAGATTTCTGACAGATAAATATGTAGAAGTAAAAACATGGGCTACTATTAAGCAACAACTTATTGAACATTTAAACTTTAATAATTCTTGCCAAAATGTTATTTTTTCTCTTCAAGGAGAAGCTGGAGTAGGAAAAACTAGATTTGTATATGAAACCGTATCAAATATAGAAGGAGCAAATAACTTAGTTCTTTATGCTATCGATGAAAAAGCACTAGAAATAGTTTATCCATTTCTCCGCGATAAGTCGGCAAAACTAATCTTAGTAGTTGATGAATGCTTACTTCAAACAAAACAAGAACTCAAAAATCGTCTTAAGAAAGAAAAAAATAGAATTAGAGTTATTTGTATTGATAACTCAGGAGAAAGACTCAATCAGTTCAGAGAGCAGATTTGGTTAGAAAGAATACCTAATGAAGATGTTGATGCTATTTTGAAGCAGAATTTTCCTACAGTTACATCAGATCATCGTCGTGCCTATGTAAATTTATCTGAGGGTTTTATTAGATTTGCTGCGGATTTATGCGATCAAGATTCTATAATTTCTGCACAAGAAAATATTGGCTCTGTTCTAAGTGAACCAAGAGAATATCTTATAAATCGCTTAAATGATGAGCAACTGAGTATTGTTGAAGCTATTTCTCTGTTCCAAAAAGTAGGATATCGTGACGAAGTAGAAGAAGAACATCTTTTTCTGTGTACCCTTCTAAATCTAACTTCAGAAAATTTTCTAAAAACAGCTAAAAACTTAAAAGATGTTCCTGGATATGTAGCTTTTAGTGGAAGATATTTATACATTACACCTGCAATTATTGCTCACGTCTCTTTTGCAAAAGCATGGGAGACATGGATAGAATATAATCCACCAAAATTTTTAGATAGCATTCCTCAACCACTTTTAGATGCTTTTCTTCACCGTGTGTCTGCTAGTGGTTCTGAGGAGGTACGCCGTATTGTCGGTGATTTTTTTCAACATTGGGCTAGTCAACTTCAACCGATTGATTTAAGCGATTTCTCTACGCTAGAAAAATTTATAGTTCTAATCAACATTAATCCTGAAGATTATTTACCACAACTAGCTAACTTAGTTAATAGAGCCTCTAAAGATGAACTCTTAAAAATGACAGGAGGATATAGGGGAACAAGACGTTCTTTGGTTTGGTTAGCAGAGAAAATGGCTGCTTTTCCTGAGTTTTTCAGCTATGCAGAATTAATTCTCTGGAAACTAGCCCTTGCTGAAACAGAATTAAACCTAGCCAATAATGCAACACATATTTGGCAACAACTTTTCCGCATTTATTTATCTGGTACAGCAGTACCTTTTAGCGAAAGAATAAAGTTGCTGGAAACAAGATTATTTTCAGAAACAGAGGAAGAGATTAATCTAGCGTTAGAATGTTTAAATAAAGCTTTTTATACAGAAGGTTCACGTATATTAGGTTCACCTATTGTTGCGGGGCGAATTCCACCTGAAAATTGGCAACCTCAGACTCAGGCAGAATTAAAAGATTGTCTTGATAAAGCTTTGACTGTTGTCTTAAATGCGGCTAGAAGTAATGTTGATCATATTCAAACTGGTGCTTTTAAAATAGCAATAGATCGTCTACCTACTCTATTAGCTTATGGCTACTTAGAACAAATCAAAGCTCTTTTCTCAACAAATAATATATCTCAGGAGATTCTAGTATTTTTAATCAGACGTTTAGAAGATTTTCTACAGTTTAATTCTGATGCTTCTGAAGAAATTCAACAATGGTTACAAAGTCTAATTCCAGAAGATTTCCATGGAAAGTTAATTCAGGCAGTAGGTAAATCACCTTGGAATTATTCTTTGCGGGATAATAAAGAAGCTTGGCAACAAGAGATTAATAATCTTGCTCAACAGCTTTATGAAGATAGAGAATTGCTTAAATCTGAGATAGAGTGGCTTACCTCACCTCAAGCAATTATGGTAGAAAATCTGGGTAGGGCAATAGGACAATATGATGTTAACGCAGATTGCTTAGATATCATCATGGGGTTAGTAGCAGAGACAGAAGCAACGGGTTTAGCAAGAGGATACATAGTAGGCTTACTCAACAATCATCCTCAACATACAACTGTAATTAATGAATGGATCGATCAATTTGAAACTCAAATACCAACAGTAGCCTATGAATTATTTAGAGCTGGTGGTAGTAATACCAAAGCGGTGGAAAGAGCTTTAAAACTTGTCGACACAGGTTCTCTTTCTTTAGAATACCTTGGTGGTTTTTTCCCCAGTTTACTTTCTTATGAGGAATTTTATGAAGTTCTTAAAAGATTATTTAGTTCAATAAAAAAAGAAACAAATCAATCAGTCACTAAAACAGCTACCAAACTAATTGCTTATCGGTTAGAAATCGATCTTAGGGAAGGCAAGAAATCTATCTTAGAACAGATAAATATTCAAAACCTGATTTGGCAATTTCTAGAGGCTACCGCTAACTATATTAAATCGGAAGAATACAATTGGGAAGAAATTCTCAGAAATACAGCTAAGTTTAATCTTGAAAAAGCAGTTGAAATCGCTAGCTTGGCTATTTTGAGTAAAAATAATCAACAAAAAATGAGGGCGGAACAAATTTTAGTAGATCTTGCCAAATCTCATCCTGATTTAGTAATGGAGAAGATAGGACAAATAATTCTTGATGATAAATATAGATGGCATTTTAAGATAGAAAAATATCGTTTTTTAATTCAAAATCTTCCACTTGCAGCAATAAAACAGTGGCTTAATTCAGTTGGCGTTACTGGTGCAAGAAGAATTAGTAAACAACTTGCATTGCCATACTTAGATAATAATAATCAACCTGTTGTTCCAGAATTAACAGAATTTGTTTTATCTAAATTTGAAGATGACGAAGAAACCTTTAGAAACTTTTGTATTAGCTCTCATAATTTACAAGTCTATCTTGGTGATACGGTAGCTCATAAAAATAAAGAAGCTGAAATAGCGAAAAGTTTTCTCAATCATCAATTACGAAGAATTAGAGAGTGGGCTAGCTATGAAATTGAGAGTTCTCGCCGTGATGCCAACTACTGGCGACAAATAAGCGAAGAAGATAAAATAATTTAATCTTGCCTTCTAAAGGAATGAAAGAATAAGGATTTTTGCTTCCGAAAATAAGTCATTTTCTCCATTCTGGACCTTTGGCGCAAACCTTCTATTTACACCCATATTTGAAACAAGTTTAAAAATCCTAGATATGAAAAAAATAATAAAGTTATTGAAATAAATAATATTAAAAACCAAACTTCCCAGAGAAAGCAGAATCGGAAGCAGGAGCAGAAGTTGATTTCATGGATATGGTGTCAATGGCTGAGAATAACTGATTAGGTTGCACTCCTAAATACTTTTGCAAAGCAGACAGAGTGCTATGTCCAGAAATCGCTTGGATGACGTGCAGAGGCACACCAGCATTAGACATAGTCGTCAGACAAGTGCGTCTAAAACTATGGGTGCTAACACCTCTAATCTTCAACTTCTGACAAGCCCTCTGCAAAGAATAATGTAGAGTAGTTCGGGAAAGATAGCCCTTCTCATAACCCTTTTCATAACAATGAGGAAACATAAACCCTCTACGAATAGCCGTTGCCAATAAATACTCCTTCACCATCGCTGACAACTCCTGATTGACAGGAATCGTGCGACTCTGACGACTCTTACTATGGTCACAAGGAATTAAGAGGAGGCGATCGCGCAAAGAAACATCCTCCATGCGAATAGAAGCCGCCTCCGAAATACGACACCCAGCGTAAAGACAAAAAGCAAATACCGTCCGATCGCGCAAAGATAATTCTTCAAAGATAGCAGTAACTTCTGTTGGGGAAAAAATACGAGCCTGACCTTGACCATTAACCTTCATAATTCCCCCTAAAGCAGTTTATCTGAACATAAGTTGGGTATCGTTCATAAATACTATACTTCCAGCCACTTCCTTCGTCTAGCATTTGTTTACATTCCTTAATATCAAATCTTAAGATTGTGCCAATTGGATCTATCTTGTAATTATTTAGTATTTTTAAAAATACTTGAATTTATACTTGTATTGTTGATGAAAAAATAATTCCAGACAGCACAAAATGGAGTTTTGTAACTCCTTGTATTTTTTATTTACTTTTTATCCTCATTTCTCTCAGATTTTTTTGACTAACTTGAATTGATAAAACTTGCTTCTAATTCCTCTAAGGCTTGCCAATCTTCTGGAGTTGGGATGTAATCATCTGGTTCTGGTTCTCTGTCTGGAGGAGGTTCATCATCACAAAAGGTATATTCTAAATATTCCACAAAAGTCATCCAATGTTCCCTTGCTTGTTCACGGATTTTCTCGTATAAACTTCTGAGAATTTTGATTTTTTTCCATTTTGGCGGTTTTACTTCTTCTCCTGCTTCAATTCTAATTTGTTGGATTATTCCCCATATTTTTTGTCCAGTCATTTCATATTCTCTACCTTCAAATTGTGCTAGTATTTCCTGCCAATAATCTATTATCTGAACATCGTTATACTTACTCAATTCTCGGCATTGAAACTCACAGGTAGGAATAATACTAAAACCATTATGAATAAGAATGATGGCAACTCTAGCGGCATTAATTAGTCTATTTCCCTGCCAAACACACATCTTTAACTCTTGTTCACAGTAATCTTGAAAACTCTTATATTTTTTCTCTCCCCTACGGTAGAGTTTCTTTAATTTGATTTCCCAAAGAATGCAACCATTAATAATATAACTGTGTTGATTGAAGATAAATTTGCGAGTAAGCTCCTGCCAATCAAGGCTTTCGTCCTTCTCAGCATAACTCCAAACCAACTTATAAATTTCCGCAAACCTCTGGTCTGGCTCGATTCCGCCAATTTCTGGTTCGCTATATAAACTTTCATACGGACTAATTAGACATTTCACGTTATAATCTAGGTACGTTATTTTTTGTGAATTTCTTTTTTAAGGAAATCCACTTAATTCGGCGCTGAGTGCTGCGAACACTCTCGCCAACTCTTTTTTTGACAAGGTTCATATTTTTGCAGTCATACCTTTCGATACAATCTCTGCATTTCTATAGTAATTTATTTTTATTACTTTGACACAAGTTTAACAAAGATTAACAATTAAAGTTTTCCCTTGTTAATGGTACTGAGGTAAAATCAATACATCAGTACCATTAAAGTTTAAACAGCGATGGGGACAAAGTTTTCTTTGCCTTGGTAATAATAAGATAATACAGTTTCTACATTATCACCTATATAGTCTGCCACAGTACGAGGATCTACACCAGCCTGAATTTGCAGGGAAGCAAAAGTTCTACGAGTAGAATAAGCATCGATATAGTTAGGTAATTTACCTTCCTTGACTAATTCACTTACTATTCCTTTACGTTTAATTTTGCCCTCTTTGGTGGTTTGAGTTAACCACGATGTGATTAGCAAATGAGTATTATAAGGGCGTTTTTGGCTATTGAGAAAAATAAAATCATTATTGCCAGTACCAATACCTAAATCCTTATAGGCGGCTTTAATTTCTTGGAGAATCTCCACTGCACGTTGACTCAATTTGATAGTTCTAGTCTTATGATTTTTTGTATCCTTGATTATTTTGCAAGTGGAACTATAAGACTCATTGATTAACAGTTCCGTAAAAACTCCTTCAGGAGTAATAACTTGCCATCTTACTTTACCCCAACGCAAACCAAAAGCCTCTCCATGTCTCATACCAGTACAAAATAGAAATTCTATGATTAAAGCTGGAATATCTATTTTTCTATAAAAACTACTCTTGATTTGTCTTTCATGGTAACTTTTGATAATCAAGTCTTTCTGTTCTTTTGTCCAGGCTTTTTTATTACAATCTTTTTCGATGTCACTAAGAACTTTAACTTGAGCTCTTGTTGTTTTTGGTAACTTACGAGCTTTAGCAAGATGGGAAGGAAAATTATTAGGAGTATGGGGTGGAAATATACCATTTTCGATCGCCCAGTCCATACTATTTTTCAGTACACTTAAAACCTCAATTTGAGTGTATCTTCCTCTTGTTTGTCTTAAATGTTGGGCAATTTGGAGTTGCCCTATGTCTGTGGTAATGTTGATTTGTTCACACCCTTTGAGACTATCTCGATATAGTTTCTTGTACTTGTTTTCTAAAGTCGTAATAGCTAAATTAGGACCGTGATATTCGGTGAATTTATCCAATAATTCCAGAGGATTAAGATCCTCGTAGTTAAAGAAATTTACCTCTGTTTTTTTTGAAGAATGCTTATACTTATCTAAATTGTTGGGATTAAATGTACCCTTTTCTAAATCTTTTTGTAGTTGATTTCTAGCTTGATAGGCTTCCGCCATATTGGAGGGATCTGCTTTAACTCCAAAACTTATATAGTATTGTTTTTTCCCAAAATATTTCTGAGCAAAAAAGCTAGGGAAACTAAGTCTAATATATTCCCTTGCATCTTGTTGTACTTTAACTTGATGACTTGCCATAATTTTTCTAATATTCTTAAGTTTTTTGTGGTGCAGTAAGGTACTTTTTTGTGATCAAGACCTTACTGCATTTATTCTATTATATCACTCTGCTCTTTGTTGAGAAGAGCAGAGTTAACTGCCTTTAATCTTTGTAAATAAAGGCTTTTAGTGAAAAAGTATTTCCCAATTTAGGAATTTTTCTAGTACTTTTTCTATATTTGGATGGTTTGAGGTAGTTTTAACCTCTGAAAATAAGTACATAGGTGCAATAGGTACTCTCTATTTTTTTGCTCTTAAAGAACGAATCTCTTCAATTTCTTCACGAGCTTTTTGACAAGCATTTGCTAAAATTTCCGTTACCAGTTTGGTCATAGTAATACCTTTGATATAAGCAAGAGTTTTAATGTCCTCTTTTAATTGGTAAGAAATTTTGATTTTCAGGATTTCCATATTTCCCGCCAGAGAATTATTCTTCATACTTAGATAGTGACCAGTGTTTTTTGCGTAGTTCTTGTTGCTTTTCTACCAACTTACTTTTAAGACAATTGATTTTCACCATACGGTTAAAGGTTTTCTCAATCTCTTGGGCTTCTTCAGTAGTTGGTATGATTATGGGTAAATATTTGAGTTCACCTTGTCTAATTAGAGGTCTAGTTGCCTTTGAAACTAACCTCGAAATAGCATTCTGACCCACTTCAGAAATAAGATACATATATAAACTAATGGCACTTATTTCTTTTCCAGCCCTAAGAATTGAATAAGATTGATTGACAACCCAACCTCCTTCACAAGCAGATGGCACATCTGGAGGAGTAATGCCCACCTTACCCACACTTCCTTTTGTCACAATAACAATGTCGTAGGGTCGTAAAAAGTGTTCATTTTGCTTGTAATTAATCGTATCTATCTCTTTGGTAGGGCTAGATAAATACCCATAATCAGGAAAGTCATCAATGGTGATTTCCTTGGCTTTAATTTTGTCTGATGAGTTATTACGGATATGGCTACTAGAAACAGGAGAAATGATATTCACTACTTCAGCCAAAGTTTTGGTTGTTTGATTTGAAAGTAATTGCTCAACTTCTTTCTCTTTAGAAGAATATATATATTGAGCAACATCTAAACTACTTTTATTTTCCAGTACCTTTTCTTTACTAACATCAATAACAATAAACTCATCAGCCTCAGAGCGACTAACTTTAATTAATGATTCCCATTGAACTAATTTAGGTTGATGATTTTCTCGAATCCAAAACTTTTCATTTATACCATTGATAAAACGAATATTATTGTCATTACCTTTATTCTTGTTCAATACCATAATGGAGAATTGGGATAAAACATAAGGAATTGTTCCCGAAGGCAAACTGATAACTGTCTCAACAAGATTTCTCTTAACCAAACTTTCACGAAATTGTTGAACTTTTGCACTTAATAACAATGTACTATTAAGTGCAATAACAGCACGGTTTTTCGTCTGAGCTAAAAGACATTCAAGGGCATAGGCATCACTATGAATCCAACTGTTAAGAGGTAGTGAAAAATTTTCCAAACTTTCATTAATCAACTTTTTGTTGTATTTAATGCCAGTAGGAAGAATGCAAATGCTTTTGGCAAATGGTTTCCGTTTTTCACTTTCTATATAACTTGGGTTATAAATAGGATGACTATAACTAACCTGAATATCAATTTCGTTGAGGATGTTAACCAGATAGATAATTGGAATATTTCCTAATATTTCTAGGTAGGGATGTCCATCTTGTTCTATGATTTCTAAGGCGAATTTACCTAAAGAATCATAAGGACAATAAATTTCATCACCTTTATCTATATCAGCTAATTGGATCATTAGCTTGATCAATTCCCTAGGAATTAGAAATCTTCCTACTATCAATTTCTCAGAAGTTAAAAATTCTCCCGTTTCTGAAAAAATATTCAAAATACCTTCTGTAATTCGGAACTGTTTAATTCCTTTTTCTGTCCATTCCGTTGACAATACCCCTATGGCTTGAACTAAAGATTTATCGCTAATATGTAATTTGAGTGGTACAAATGCTGAGTAATTAAAATTCTTGTCTTTCATTTCAACAAGAAAATCAAAATACTTCTTTAGTTCTTTATAACTTCGAGGTATATGATTGAGAATATTTGACTCTACCGAAGTAGTTGGGAAAAAGTTTTGCCTCAAGATTGAGTCATCAACTAATAGCCGACAGAATCCTATTAACTGTAAGCAAAAAAAAATGTCTCTTCTTTTTTGTTTGGCTCTGTTTCAAAGTAGGAAGCTAATTTCTCTAATTCTTTTCGGTAATCAGTATTGTTTGAGTTTTCCTCCATTTTTTTATAGTTTATTTTCCTAGTTGAGAATAATTTGAGTATGCCGTACTAAACTAAATGATGTCAAGGGGGAGGGTAAACTTTTTTCTTGGTTTGAAAATGGAAATGGTAATAATGTCTCATGGAGTCTTGAGGAACTTTAATTGTCTTAAAGATAAGTAGATTCGTTATTATCTAGTTAGTAATAAAGTTAAGACTTATTGATTATGCCTAGTTCGTTACCGAAATATTCTGGTTTGATTAGTGAGCATCAGCTTTCAATTCTTGATGAGTTTATCGCCCTCCATGAGGGGATTTCTAAGGCGAGGGTTTTAGGACGGTTATTGGAGGCGTGGCACGATGCAGGTAAGCCAATTTTAGGAGACAGGGATGCAACTATGCGCGATCGCCTCTTACAATTTGAACAGTTAGATTTAGATGCTTTGGTGGCACGGAAAGTACAGGAATTTTTAGATATTCATTTAGATGATTTAGTTAATAACTTAGTAGAGAATAAGTTAAGACCTTTATCAAATATAGATAATAAGGAAGTAGGATTAGATGATAACTTAGTTAAGAATGAGTTAGTAACTAATGATGGGGAAGATGATGAAAGTTTGGCTGAGGGCAATATTGCTGATGATGGAGAGTTAAAAGTAGTTACTGAGGATGAGGAAGAAGTTTTTTCTCTACCAGTGCAGGGTGAGCAACAAGAGGATAAACAGAAAAAGGAATATGAGCTAGTTAGTAACAAAGATATTAACGAAGTTAATAGCTTAAATAGGAAGGGTAGTGATAAAGATGTTGAGTTAGTTGATCATTCAAACAAGAAAGATATTAATAAAAAGACTAACCAAGTTAATAACTTTAACAAAAATAATAAAAAAGATAGTAACGAAGATATTAACCAAGTTAATGACTTAAATAGGGAAGATAGCAATAAAGGCATTGACTTAGTTGATAACTTAAATGAAAAAGATGTTAGTAAAGATACTAACCAAGTTAAGAAAGTAAGTAAGGAGAATATTTCTCCCACTAAAAAGGGTCAGAATAAAGTTAGTAATAAGGTAATTGAGAATGATGAGAAAAAACTAGAGGTCAAGGATTCTTCTATGTCAACCATTACGGAGGAAAATCTTACTTCTCAATTAGTTATTACTTTAGATAGGATCAAAGTTAATAACCAAGCCGATGTTAGTCATATTCCTGCGGACTTTTTGGCTTTACCAAAAGGTAAGGTGGGAACTAAGATGTTAGCCAAAGCTCTTGGTTTTAGTTCCTCTGCAAGGGCTTCAGAGTTAGCTAATGGAAAGAAAAAAGCACCTTTTCCAGAGTTTTGGGATTATATGAAACTAAAAACAACCACAAAAACTGATAAGAATGGTAAGCAGGTCAATTCTTATGATTGGACGAAGATACGCTAGATTTTATCTTTGCATCCATGCAAATAAAAGATAGATACGATCGCCCTCTGAAATAAAGTCAAATCCTGATAAAATACTTAAAGTACATCAATTACATCTATGCCCCAGAAGAAAGCTAAGTCAAATAATACCGATACCTTTGAACAGAAACTGTGGAAAACCGCCGATAAACTACGGAAAAATATTGATGCGGCGGAATATAAACATATTGTCTTAGGTTTAATCTTCCTTAAGTATATCTCTGATGCCTTTGAAGAACTACACCAAAAGCTAGTTAAGGGAGAGGGTATATATGAAGGGGCAGACCCAGAAGACAAAGACGAATATGTAGCGGAGAATGTCTTTTTTGTCCCGACTGAAGCTCGATGGTCTTATATTCAAGGACAAGCTAAACAGCCTACCATTGGCAAAATTGTTGATGATGCGATGGAGTTGATTGAGAGGGAAAATAGTAAAAGGTTGAAGGGTATTTTACCCAAAGTATATGGGCAACAGAAACTAGACCAAGCATCCTTGGGGGGTTTAATTGATTTAATTGGTTTAATAACTTTAGGAGACGCTGAAGCTCAGGCACAAGATGTATTAGGTAGAGTATATGAATATTTCCTCGGACAGTTTGCCTTAGCGGAAGGGAAAAAAGGCGGACAGTTTTACACCCCAGAAAGTATCGTACGATTGTTGGTTGAGATGTTAGAGCCTTATTCTGGTAGAGTGTTTGACCCCTGTTGTGGTTCAGGGGGAATGTTTGTTCAAAGTGAAAAATTCATTTCTGCTCATCAAGGACGTTTAGACGACATCTCTATTTATGGACAGGAAAGCAACGAGACGACTTATAAACTCTGTCGGATGAATTTAGCCATTAGAGGCATTGATGGCTCTAACATTAAGTGGAATCCTGAAGGCTCTTTTCTCAATGATGCCCATAAGGATTTAAAGGCGGATTTTGTCATTGCTAACCCTCCCTTTAACGACAGTGATTGGAGTGGGGATTTATTACAAAATGATGGTAGGTGGCAATATGGCAAACCTCCCGCAGGAAATGCTAACTTTGCTTGGGTGCAACACTTCCTCTACCATTTAGCCCCTACGGGTTCGGCTGGTTTTGTCCTCTCTAATGGTTCATTGTCTTCTAATACCAGTGGTGAGGGTGACATCAGGAAAACCTTAGTAGAAGCTGATTTAGTGGATTGTATTGTCATGTTGCCCACTCAGTTATTCTATAACACGGGGATTCCAGCTTGTTTGTGGTTTATGAGCCGTTCCAAGAATGGCACTAAAAATCGCTCTCGTAAGGGTGAGGTATTATTCATTGATGCTTCGGAGTTGGGCTATATGGTAAACCGTAAAAATCGGGCTTTTACCGATGAGGATATAGCCAAAATAGCTGATACTTACCATCAATGGAAACAACAGGGGGGTAAATATCAGGATGTTAAGGGCTTCTGTAAGTCGGCAACTTTGGCGGATATTGAAAAGCATAATTTTGTCTTGACACCAGGGCGTTATGTGGGCATCCCTGACGAGGAAGACGACGGTATTGCTTTTGAGGAGAAGATGGAGATTTTAACGAAGGAGTTGGCAATGCAAATGCGAGAGGGTTTAGCTTTGGATGAGGAGATTAAAAAGCAGTTAGCAAAGGTTGGTTTTACAGTGGAGGTGGAAGTGTAATGGATAATTTAGATCTTCAGGTTATCAAAGAATTTCGTCTCCGTCTTGAGGCAATGATTCCTGTTTTGGAATTAAGAATCTTTGGTTCACGGGCTAGGGGAGATGCCCATGAGGATTCAGATTTGGATGTGTATATTAAAGTGGTACATTTAGACCGTGCGGTGCGTGAAATAATTTATGATTTGGCATGGGAGGTAGGCTTTAAATATGACCGTGTTATCTCTACTTTTGTAGTAACAGATGAACAAATAAAAACGGGAGCTGTGGGGGCAAATCCTTTATTGTCTAAGGTGATGACGGAAGGGGTTTTGGTATGACGGAAATTCAATTACAGTTATTGCTAAGGTATCGTTTACAAGAGGCGGAGGAAACTTTACGGGAGGCTAATTTATTGTTGCAACAATCAGGATTTAGGGGGAGTATTAATCGTTCTTATTATGCTATGTTTTATGCTTTAATGGCTTTATTGGCGACTAAGGGTTTAGGTACTTCTAAGCATAGTGGAGTGATTAGTTTATTTGATCGTGAGTTTGTGAAAACGGGCATTTTTTCTAAGGATTTATCCAAAAGTTTACATCGGGCTTTTGATGAACGACAATCTAATGATTATGGGGAAATGTTAGAGCCAGATTTTGAGTTGGCTAGTAGTTTATTTAATCAGGCTCAAGTCTTTGTTAACGAGATTAAGCAATATTTGGTAAATGTGGGGTTTGAAATATGAGTGAGTGGATTATATGTACTTTGGGAGAAGTATTAGAAGTCAAATATGGGAAAGATCATAAAAAATTACAAGATGGTAAATATCCTTGTTTTGGCAGTGGGGGTTTTATGCGTTCTGTTGATGAATATATATATGACGAGGAATCAATTTTAATTCCCAGAAAAGGCTCTCTCAATAAAATTAGTTATCAGGATAAGCCTTTTTGGACGGTGGATACAATGTTTTGGACAAAGATTGATAGACAAAGAGTAAATCCAAAATACTTATTCTATCAATTAACATCCACAAATTTTAGTACATTGAATGTTGGTTCGGCAGTACCAAGTTTAACTGTTCCAGTCATTAATGGAATCAAAATCAAACTTCCCCCATTAGAAGAACAAAAGGCGATCGCATCTGTACTTTCTTGTTTAGATGCAAAGATAGAGAATTTAAGGAGGCAGAATGAGACATTAGAGGCGATCGCGCAGACGTTATTTAAACATTGGTTTATTGACTTTGAATTTCCTAATGAGGATGGTAAACCCTATAAATCCTCTGGA
>NZ_CP084101.1 GCF_036345015.1 Cyanobacterium sp. Dongsha4
GCGTTGTTACTCCGAAATTCTAGCCTATCTTATTACGTCTCAAGGGCATAAATTAAATATCAACATTCCCTCACCTCTTGCCGATATTAAGAAGCTAAATGATGAGGTAAGTAGTAACAGAGAAAAGGTAAAGAATGATAGATATTCTCAGAGGTTAAACTCACCAGACATTACCGATGCAGTAGCAGAAAATCTTGAGGAAAAAGAGCAGAAAATCGGATTGACTCTTGAGCAACGATGCACCCTAGAAAAGCATAAAGTTAAGAAGCGGTACGGCAATATCACGATGGATATTCTAACCTTTGATGATGATGGACTATACCCCAAACTCAAACTATTTTATTACCTCACCATCGGTAAACCTCATCTCAAGGCTAATGACAGAAAAGCGGTTGCAAAAATGAGCAACGATAATAGAGGTAAGATTCTATCCAAAGATTTAGTAAATAAAACTTATTCGGCACGGATTAAAGTCTTAGAGATTTTAAAAATAACTGACTTTATAGATAATCTTAGAGATGAACGTCTGTTAACTCCGAATAATCCAACCATCACCAATTTTAATAATCTTCTGCTAAAAGCGAAAAAGGATTTGAGAGTATTAGGGGTCAGTATTGGAAAATATCCAATGGCTAACATTAATGCTGTACTAGGTCTTATTGGTCATAAATTATCGGTCATTAGAGATGAGTTCAAGAAGGAAAAGAGAGTAAAAGTTGATGGTAAATCATACCGATGTTATCAACTTGAAACATTACCAGATTTTACCAATGATACTCTTTACTACTGGTTAGAAAATGATAGCCAAAAAGAAGCAACAGCAACAGAAAATTACTCCGAAAATTTTAACACCTCAAATCGACATAATCCAGACAGTGAGGTAATTTCAGAGGGTGCAAATTTCCTATATATAAATAAAGAAGAATTGCACTCAAATAAATTGCACCCAAAAGGGAAAGAAACAAGGCACGTACCTACGCTGTGCATAAGAGAAGGTGCTGAACTTCTCTTATTTGGGGTAAAGGTAATTGTGAAGGAAATATTGGACGAGGCAATAACTATATTCTCTATGGGTCAAGAATATGATTTATCTTTCGATGAATTAGAGGGGATGTTAACATCATGAACTTTAAAAAAATATTCATCGAGGGCGACCGCACAATATTAAATGATGGTACATTTGTACAAGTATTCGATGTTGAGACTGACCACGCTTTAGGAGTCGAATTACACATCAAGACAGAAGAAATTATTTCCGATGATGTGAGAATAATAACTTCCAAGGACTTAATTTTTGATGGTAACCTCAGTTTTGGATAAGAAAACAGGCAGATAGTAAGCTGAATATAACAAACCATCAACTAACTACTGCCCTATGTTTAATTTAGATTATTTATTTTGTCATGTCGATGATTTCTGCCAACAATTTGAGCCTCAATGGCAACAAAAACTTATCTCTCATGGTGCTGTCCAACGTGTTCGTACTAAAAGTCTCTGTTTAAGTGAAATTATGACTATTCTCATTGCTTTTCACCAAAATCATTACCGTAATTTCAAACATTTTTATCTTAATCACGTTCAACAATATTGGACTTCTGCTTTTCCCAAACTTCCCAGTTATCAACGTTTTGTCCAATGGATTCCATCAACGATTATTCCCTTGTGTGTTTACCTCAAGCACTGTTTTGGTAACTGTACCGGAATTAGTTTTATTGATTCTACTAAGATCCAAGTTTGTCATAATCGCCGTATTCGCCAACATAAAGTATTTAAAAATTTAGCTCAAAGAGGCAAAACCTCTGTGGATTGGTTTTTTGGTTTTAAACTCCATCTGGTAGTCAATGAACTGGGGGAAATTGTGAATATGAGTTTAACCCCAGGTAATGTCGATGACCGTAAACCTGTAGTCGATCTTTTAAAAGAGCTTTGGGGAAAAGTTTTTGGTGATAGAGGTTATGTCTCACAAAAATTAGCCACAAAGCTACTGAAAGATTTTGGTATTGAGTTTTTTGCTAAACCCAGACGCAATATGAAGAACAAATTAATGAGACTTCATGACAAACTTTTATCTCGGAAACGAGCGATTGTCGAAACAATCAATGATCAGCTCAAAAACATATCACAAATAGAACATTCTCGTCATCGTTCACCAATAAATTTCTGTGTCAATATATTATGTGGGTTAATCGCATATTGTCATCAACCAAAAAAGCCCCACCTTTCCTTAGAATGGATTTTACCTCAATCTGCTTAACCAAAACTCAGGTTGATGGTAATTACAGAGGAATAAATACTCTAATGCCCGAAAATGCCCGATGAATGCTACAAAACACCCCAATCTTAAGCCATAAATCTCCTAATAGCTTACACTGCCTAAACTATAGCGGTTTAGAAACATTCTTGAAAGAAGAAATAAACAAGCAAAAAATAATAATACATGGATATAATCCAAAGTTTTTGACAGTAGTTATCTATGTTTGTAGTGTTAAAATTGGTCTTTTTTTTATTCCGTTAAAACTGATGGTCGGTAGTGGACATCCAAAAGCAATCGCAACATTTACTGGAAAATTTTATAAGCGAAAAATGCCATTTTCTTTTATGGAATTATCCAAATACAAGGTTATATTTTCTAATTCTTTTTCTAGTGTTTTCAAAAGAGTAAAATCTATTTCATTAACTTCAAATTGTAAGGGAATTTTGTTTTTTAAATCTAAAATTCTTTTGTTTACAAATTCTGGTTTTTCCTCTAATATTCTTGACAAAAAATATTTCACTCTATAGCCTATGTATAATATATCCCACTGAATTTTAAAAGGCAGATTATATCTATCTCTTGTGATTTTTATATAGTAGTAAAAATAGCATTCAGTACGCCCATTTTGATTATTTTTGAAATAATCGAAATCTGCGTCACAGTAATAAATTTTATAGCCTAATTGGGTTATTTCTGTATAAAATTTTTCTCTTTTTTTCCCCGTAAAATAATCTGGAAAAATCTCAAGCCATTCTTTTTCGTCTTCTAAATAATATTCGTCTTTCATTTTTTTTTATTTAATAGCTAATATTTTTAGAAAAAAAGGTTTTTAGAAACCTTGATATAGTTGCGGTCGCCCCTCGCACGAACGGTAAGTAAAGCAACCCGTGTTGTCAGTTTATCCTACTCCAAAGCCATTTATTGCCGTTTCTTTCGGCTTTAAAAAAGTGCCAAAACTCACAGGGTGCAATAAAAAGTTCTGTCCTTTTCGCAACCCTTGACAATCGCTCAACGGTTATTTTTCTTCCTATTATCTCGGTACAAAGTTTAGCTAATTTTTCTTTTTCCCTTTTTTCAATCAATCCTATTTCTATTAGTAAATCATCGGCTAATTTTTCTATTTTTGCCTTCATTTTTTCATCAGGTACTTTATCCCCTAAATCTTTATCAAGGGGTAATGTAGGGCATTCTGAAGGGGCTTTTTCTTCTATCGTTTCTTCTGTCTGGACATTATCCAATATTGAAGTAACCAAACTATCTTCAGTTTTTTCTATTCCTATTAATTCATTATCAGCAATAGTAGCTAATATATTCTCTAAAGTTGCTAACCTTTCCTTAATGGTTGCTAACTCAGTATCATAGCTAATGTTAGCTAACTTATCCTCAATAGTAGCTAACCTTTCATCATACTTTTTTGCTGATATATTCTCACTGCTAATAGTTGCTAACTCATTGCTAACATTATCTTTATTGTCACTCCAGAACTTGAGTAATAGTGGCAACGCTTTAGCTTTACTGCAATGGAACTGATTACAGAATAACTCTAATAACTCGGAGTCAGTATCATTCAAGTAACTTGAGTATTTGGGTAGCTTATTTTTATTTACCTTTTCAGTCATAGCTAATAATTAGTTAAAGTTGCTAACTAATTATTAGCAATAAGTAGCTAATAATTAGCATACAGATAATTAATGCTAACCTTAGCTAACTATTAGTTATTCTCATAGCTAACAAGTTGCTAACAATTAGCTAATTAGTCATAATAGAGACATGAAAGGTTTTAACAATTGTGAGAAATTAGTAGAAATACAGTAATTTACATTAAGCCTAAGTTAGCGGTAAAGGAGCGGTTTAGCGCGCGGAGATCCTAGGGATGTCCGCATCACCTACTGGTACATTATTCATCTCTTAATTCCTCAAAAACATATTACAGGTTATTATTAGAAAATTTAACAATTAAAGGTTGTTCATTTAGGTATTCTTTTTTTGTTCAAGGTAAAGCAGTCAACAATAAGAATTGAATTATCCTCATCGCAAAAAGTAATTCCCCAAAAGCTAAAGAAGTCGTAAAGTCATCAAGTGTAATTATTATCTTTGCACTATTTTTTGGGTAAAAAAATACCATCAGCACAGCGTGGGTGCGCATCATGATGAAAAACTACTACTTTATCCTCTTGAATTATGGTTGTGTCAGAATGCACCTTGGTGTTCAGTTGGTGTTGCGGACATTCTTAGGATCTCCGCGCGACCTCTGGTCATTCAAAAGGCATTGAAAATAAGGGTTTCAGTGTTACAAGATTTTTCACCAAAAATCGCTTCAAATTAGATGACCGATAATTGATCCGCCCTTTAAAGGGCGGATCGACTAACCTGACACCAAAGGAATACTTAAAACCTAGTCAGAATAAGGTTTTTGAGTCAGTTTTTAAAAGCACCCCAAAACAGATAACTTACTAATCAAGTTATCCGAGACATACTCTGAGAGACAATATTCTAAAAACTCTTGCCCATATTTTCGTTTTATTTGCTCATAATCTGATCGCTTAACCAGAATTTCCAGATCACCCAGTAACTCATAAAGCAAATTAGTATGACTAGGCAACCACCTAAATTGTTTTTTCGGCGGCGGCGGTAACGACTCTCGTAACGACTTCTCTTTTTGTTCTTCTTTTTCCATTAAGCCTAAATCGCTACAAGTCTTAGTAAATCTATCTTTAAACCAATTACCTACGGTATTAAAAACAGTCTCAATTTTAGATTTTAAGAATTTTCCATTTTCCTTATAGAGAGTAATAAGAGATTGGAAAATTTTGCGAAGTTCAACAAAACCTAAAGAAAGAGAATTGACCGCTTTTGATATTTCTGATTTGGAAATTTTAAAAGTATCCTGAGTATATTGAATAAATCCATCTAAACACGGTAGGACGTTTTTCTTGACGCATTCAGCAACGTAGCAAGGTAAATAATGCTTAATAGTGTAAATAACTCTTTGTCTGGAAGTCATTAACTCTAGGTATTCAGTATCAGTAACATCAGATTCTTGCACCTGATACCCATTATTTAGCAGAAATTCGGTATCTAAGTCTTTGCAAATAATATAAGCTGTTAATTCCTCACTGCGTCTGATAGCTCTTAAACGTCCTATTCTCTGAATAATATTATTTTCTATGAGCGATCGTTTAAATCCCTCAAATTCTGTTTCTAAATAGTTACTATAACTATTGGTCAATAGCTCATAAGTTATTTTTGCTTGTCCCAAATGCTCATAAGGTAAACCCAAAAATGCAACAAATTTTTTATCCTGATAAAGATTTGCTCCTCTTTCATCGTTGCCCCAATAGTGAGAGTTAAGCTCATAGTCTTGTCTATACTTTTTGTGTCCACTCAATAAAGTATTTGGAAGATCTAATTGTTGTTTAGCAAAAGCGGTCATTCTTTCTTGACCTTTTTTAGTATGTTCATTGCTACCAATACCCTTAATTCCTTTGATAACCTTAACAGTTAAATTATCAGTGGTTAAATGGGTTTCTCTTGCCACAAAAATTATATTTTCTTCAGGGATACCCGTAGCTTTACTAATAATCGATTTAGGGAAAGGAGTAGCGGTTGATCCGATGATTTTATGAGGTTTCTGATAATCAAAGCTATTTTTCTTGAATATGGTTAATTTTCCAAATTTATCCATAGTCATTCTTATCGGTTCATCTTTAACCATAGCTTCCAAGATTAAGCCGATCGCATTATTAATGACTTGATAATTATAACCATCGCTGGAAGTATCCCCAAATAAATCCTCTCTTTGATATTCTCTCGACAATTCTTTATCCCATTGAATCTGTTTTTCCCATAGGTCTAAGACCTCAGCAAAATCTAAGTCAAGAGTTTTAATCCTTGCCATTATACGATCATGTTCTAATTGATAGTATTCAGATTTAGCATCCTCAAAACAATCCTTGAGAACAATAAACAAGGGTTTAATTTTTTCTTCAATATCAGGATATTTATGTACTATAAAAGCAAAATCTTGATCCAACTGGTTCTGATCAAATGAATGAGATTTTAATGTAATTAATTGCTTGTCAAATTCGTCTATTACTGCAATATCCCAAGGGTTTAAAACTTCGGTTACTTGCAAACTATCACAACGGATCAACGGCTTTCTCTCTTTCATTAATCCTTTTTGGTAAAGATTAATTTTTACTCCATCTTCCATTATTTCTTTAGGATGTCCTAAAGTATTTAAACGATCGCTCAGAAAAGAACAACTACCCAACTTAGGACAGGTGGCACAAATTTGGTTATTAGCTATTTTTTCGTAGCCATTATTATATTTAACAACTGTTGGAGTAAAGATTTTATCTTTAAGACCCTTATTGATAGCGTCCACAAATAAACCCGCTCTCTCACAATTACCCTCGACCGTGCCATCATCTTTTGTCGATGCTTGTCTATAACTTAATCCGTTGGGAGTTTTTTTACTGTCATCTAATTTCCAAGTTTTTGCTCTTGGTTCTAAGTTATAAAAGTCTCTTTCAATTATCTCATCAGTAGGATTATTATGCCCTTGATCAATATAAAATACTGCTGGTTTTGTATGAGCATAACGTTCATTTTCTGGTATTGTTTCTTTAAACTTATCAACTGCTAAATTATGTAATTTCCATCTGTTTTTAGAAATAGTTGTTGTTTTTCCTAAACCAGTAGGATCAACCATAACAATTAATTTGTTATTTTCATCTTTAATAATCTCAATTAAATCATCATCAGTTGAATATGTAGTATCAGCCAAAGTATTGATTTTATTAGGTTTTTTAATTTCTCTAGGCTTAGTAATTAAGTCAAGAAATGACCTTACTTTTCTATCTGATAAGTCATCTAAGTCAATTCTATTTTGACTAACTTTATTTTTACTATTAGGAATATAATTAAACCCATATCTCTTGGCAATATTAAAGAGCAATCCTATCCCTTTACACTGAGTTAAGTCAAAACTTTTTACTTTTCTTTCTAACTCAGAATAGCCTCTGTATTTACTACCTTTACTTGACCAATTATCCCAGATTTTCAGACCTTCATTTTCACCATAATAAACAACCAAAGAAACCCCAATATTAAACCAGTCATCATAACCACAATCGGGATCAATATGTTCTAATGCTTTAGCTACCCATTGATCCGTTTTTTCTTGACTAAGAACTATTTGCTTAAACCCATTATCAGTTCTGGGGATATAAACTTGCTTAGATTCATTTTCCCTTAAAACTTTCTGAATATTTAATGGTTTAACTTTGATACCAGACCCACCAACGATTTTTACTTTACCTGTTGTTTTACCCGTTTTCTTGTCAATGTAATCACAGTTAGGTAGTCTTAATACCCTTGATGGATTTCTGACGCTCTTATCGCAGTTAGTGAGCTTAATTAACCCTTCTTGAATTGATCGCCAAATATCAATCGGTATCTCCTGAGTAAAGACCCAATAACTATGAATAGATTTACCGCTCGTGTCAACTTGAATAGTTGGTTCTGGTAAATTATATTTTTGCCATAGAATTAATTGGTCACTCTTCTCTAAGTCATCATGCTCTATCCAAACGGCACGACCGTTCTTAATATCCTGATCGGTATCCCCTTGACCATTAACCACAAAATAAGTACCAGTATTTTTCTTCTGGGGAAGTGATCGCAATGGATACTTACTCTGAGTTTTAAAAGTGTAGCCCGTAACAGGATTTATGTGCCGTAAATAAACGATGTCATTATCTTTAAATCCAAGTAATCCGAGAAATTGATTAACTTGGTTTAATTCTTTAGATTTTGACTGATTTTGCGAGTTTTGCCCAAAATTAGATAACATAGATTTAGTTTTATGGGCTAAATATAAGAAAAACTGATAATAAATCTCATATTTACCCGTGTAAATAATATTTTGTAACATTATAACCCCTGATGTGAAAATCAAGGGGTTATTTAGTTAGTAATTACGGTTATTACCTCATGTAAATAATATTTTCCAACATCAATTATTATAACTCCAAGTTTTTTTGATTGCAGAAAAATAAACAAATAATTTTTAGTGAATGATATAGTGATATTATATCAATGCAAATTTTTACTTTAAGTTTTTGTCACTATTTAAGTTTATATAAACTTTATAATTTAGAAATATTTATAATTAAGTAGTCTAAATAAATAAAATAATTATTATTTCCTAATATTTAAAATTTAGCTAAAGTTGTAGCACGGTTAAATATTTATTAAACAAGGCTTTAAGGACACTACATAAGTCTTAATTATTAATAGCTTTATTTGCATATATTCAATTATTTAGAGTTAATATATTAAAATTTTTATTCGCAGTGTACTAATATAATAGTTAAAAAGTTTTATTCCCATATATGCAATAATTATAATATTAAAAATAGTCAAATATTTTTATATACTTGCAATTAGTAAATTGTTAAAAAAAAGACCCAGGGTCAGAGATGCTTGTACAAAACAAAAATATATTTTTACTTAATCTTAAGAAATGATAAATAAATTTTTTCAAATTCTCATTTTATGTTATTGATAGTTTCCTTTTTTTGTAGCTCAACTCGTCAGAAACTAAAATACAGTTTTTGTTCGGGAGGAAAAACTAAATTAAGCTATTTCCCCCCAGAAGTTGACTTAATATCACAAAAGTCTTAACCTAGCTTAACGCTTTTTGATATTTTCATAGATCCAACCCTTAAACGTTTGGTAACGTTCAGAGACATTCTAAAACGTTTAAATTAATTTCAAACCTATGAGGATTGAACTAGAGGGGTAAGACCCAAATAAGGGCAAAATATCATTAGTGCGATCGCTGTTTTTGGTCAATTCAACAATAGTTGCTGTATTGTTAAAACCAGTTCAAAACTACTAAAAGAATAAATTTACTAATAATATGATATTAACAAAATCCACTACAGATATTGAAATAATTTCAACTTGGCTACAGGATAAGCAATCTAAGTTAACTCAGAAGCAATACAGTACAAACATTCGTCAGTTTATTAATTTCGTTGGTGTTTCTCTTGCTGATGTGAAATTAGAAGATTTACAAGGATACATCAAAATGATGGAGATGAAGGGGTATAGACCAAGCACTATAAAAACTAAGTTAACCAGTGTGAAAAGTCTATTTAGCTTCTGCTATCAGGTTGGTTATCTTTCTTCCAACATCGGCACATTAGTAAAATTTAAGGGGGGAAAAACGAAGCTGTCAGATAAGCTCATTGAACAGGAAAATATAAAGTTGATGGTAAATAATGCCAAAACTCTCAGAGATAAGCTCATCATCAAAACTCTTTTCAGCTTAGGGTTGAGGGTGTCCGAACTGGTTAATATCCAGTGGCAAGACTTCTTTTTTGAAGATGGAGTAATTAACCTCAGCATTACGGGTAAAGGCAGTAAGGAAAGAACTTTATTGGTGAGTCAGAATCTTTATTCTGAACTGTTGAAATTGAAAGAAGATGGAGTAATTTATGTTTTTCATGCCTATAGCAGAAATACCCCGTTAACCCGTCAATCCGTTAATATTTTCTTGACTAAGTTACAGAAGAAAATGGGTTTAGAGAAAAGAATTACACCTCATAAGTTCAGACATAGCCATGCTACCACTGCCATTAAAAGCGGTTGCGATTTATCTTTGTTGCAACAATCATTAGGGCATAGCAGTATCCGAACCACTGAAGTTTATCTCAATTACAGGAAAAACGAAGGTAGCACCCAATTTATCGACATTTAAACCATAATAAAAAAACAGTATAAAAAAGTAAATTTATGAAAGTTACCACATTACCTAAATATGGCATTAATCCCCCCTCGACTGAAAATGAACTAAAACGAGCTGAAGAAATACTTAAAATAGCAGAAAAAGAATTAGAAAATGAACCAATTTTATCCCCTGAACAAACTTTTAAAAAGTTTGAAGAAATTAGACAAGATATTATTAATCAGTGTAGAAAAAATGGCACGTTGAATGACATTGAATAAACCCTTAGTTGTTATAGATACTTGTACTTTTATCTCAGCTTATTTAAGTTCTAATCCTGAAAGCTCACCGAATAAAATCTTAAGAAAGTGGCAACAGGGAGACTTTTTATTAATTGTCACACCGCAACTTTTAACAGAATTAATCACTGTTTTAGAAAGAAGAAAAGTAGATTTTAGGTCTATTGTTGAATTAACGAAAATTATCAAAAGTATAGCTGTGATAAAAGAGGGAATATATCAAACTAATTATTTAGATAAAATAGACCCAAAAGATAATATTTTTCTATCAGCTTGTTATGAAGGAAAAGCAAACTATTTAGTATCTACTGATAAACATTTATTAAAATTAAAACATTTTCACAATACTTTAATTTTTAATCCTCAATCTTTTTTAAACCAATTAAATCAATATAAATAGCAGAAGGGGCAAAAATCCCCTTCTTTCGAGTTAGACCTAATATCACAAAAGTCACTTTATTTTACCGCTTCTTTTCCCCACACCGTCCGTACGGGGCTTGTAAAAAGAAGAAACCGACAATTTATGATGTTTATAACAGATTACTCATTGCAATAAGTATTTATGCTCATTAAAGAGTTATTCTTTTTTGTAGCCTGATAAAAAATTTTTTTGCCCTGAAACCATTGTTATGACTGCGTTAGGGATTTATAGAACAAATTTACTATGGACTTTCAATGAAGTGTATGAATACAATAAACTTGTACTCTCTTGGAGATGAAAATATTATTGCTTATTATTAAAAAAGGTTGCGTGTACTAATCGCAACCAAAATGGAGTAATAGTAATAAGTAATAAGTAATACAGGCAGTCAAAATGCTGTATTCTCAACTTTTTTTTCTCCAAGAAAAAGAATTTAACAATATTAATGTTAGCAGAAATTAGTCATATTAAAGAGTGGCAACAATCAGCAATCAGTCAAGATTTGATAGCAGAAAATCTTGTATCAGTTTCTAATGGTTTTGATGTACTATTTATCGGCAATAAATACCGAACTAACACGGGTGTCTTATCACGGCACATATTAAACTCCTATTCTCATTTAGAAGATGGTGGTTGGCATGGTAGAACATTTGACCCATTCATCAATGATGAAATGCAGTGGGTTCAGTTTAAGCCGAATAGACCAAGAAAAGATTTTACTGGAAAAATAATAAAGTATGAAAGTCCAAAAGGTGAACCCACAAGAGTTCTAATGCCGTTTGTGCCGATGAAAATATGGCAACGGATTAGCGATAAGTTCGGAGTACCGATTAATCCGAAAAAAGATACTAACTTCTGGATATGGTTAAGAAATAATCCATCGATACCGATTGCCATTACAGAAGGAAATAAAAAAGCTAATTGCCTATTATCCTATGGTTATCCTGCCATTGCCTTTGTTGGTATTTGGAACGGATTAGAAAAGATACATGATTTTTCTAAGGAAAAGCAGTTAAAAGAGGATTTGAAATGGTTGTTATCCAACGGCAACCGAAATATACATATCATCTTTGACCAAGACACCAAGACTAAGACTGTGATAAACGTAAATAAAGCTATTTTTGCTTTATCTTCCCTCTTGAGTAGAAATGGTCACAAAGTTAATATTGTGCAGTGGCTACCATCAAAAGGTAAAGGAATAGATGATTATTTGGTACAGCTACCAGAAGCGAAAAGAGAATGCACCCTAGATAATTTAATCGCTTTTGCCCCTTCATTTAACTTCTGGTCAACAAAATACTTATTCAAGTGTCGTAAACCAGATTTAGCCGTAAATTGCCGTTATTTGAGCGATGCAGTAAAAGAATTACCTCAAGAGGATGTAGCTTTGATTGCACCTCACGGCACGGGTAAAACCTCTCTAGTTGCGTCTCACGTTAAGAATCGGAGTTATCACGGAAGGAAAACTATTTCTTTAGTTCATCTTGAAAGTTTAGCTAAAGCTAATGGCAACGCACTTGGACTATATTACCGAACCGAAAATAATATTGAAAAGCAATATCTTGGTTTTAGCTTGTGTGTAGATAGTTGCCGTGACAAGGTTAATGGCATTACACCTGAAATAATATCAGGTCAGGACTATTGCCTTTTCATTGACGAAATTGACCAAGTAATTCCACACATCCTCAACAGTGAAACTGAAGTAAGTAAGTATAGATGCACAATCATTGAGACTTTTACCGAACTGGTACGCAATGCAGAACAGGTCATTATTGCTGATGCTGATTTATCTGATGTGACGATTGACCTGATAGAAAACATCAGAGGGAAAAAACTATATATCGTTAAAAACGAGTATAAATATGAGGGCATGACTTTTAATGCCGTTGGTTCACCTCTCGAATTAATGGCAGTAATAGAAAAATCGACATCAGAAGGCAAGAAATTATTTATTAACACCACTAGCCAAAAGGCAAAAAGTAAGTACGGCACAATCGCTTTAGAGTCTTATATTTTGGGTCTAAATAAAGAAGCTAAGGTATTAAGAATCGACTCGGAAACCACTAAAAACCCTGAACATCCAGCTTATAAAATCATTGACCAAGACTTAAATAATATCCTCAAAGATTATGATTATGTCATTGCTTCACCATGCCTTCAAACTGGTGTCAGTATTACCTTAAAAGGGCATTTTGACCAACAATTTAACTTCTCTAGTGGAAACATTACCCCTCACTGCTTTTTACAGCAAATGTGGCGGTTGAGGGATGCAGAAGTTGAAAGACTCTACTATGTGCCGAACTCATCTAACCTCAATCTCATCGGCAATAAGTCAGGTTCACCGATGGACGTTCTTAAAAGCAATAATAAAATGGCAACGGCAACGGTTAACCTTCTAGGTAGAATAGACTCTGAATATTCTTTAGAGTTTGAATCGCACGGTATCTGGTTAGAGAGTTGGGCAAAATTATCGGCACGGCATAACAGTTCAAT
>NZ_CP084102.1 GCF_036345015.1 Cyanobacterium sp. Dongsha4
AGTAAAAGCGTTTTTCGAGCGATGTAAAGATTATCGAAAAGTTGACGGTATTAGTAACAGGCAATTACTAAGAAGCTGTGGCATTAAATTTTCTAACAAAGCCGAACCCGTTAACTTACTCCGAAAAGTAATTAATCTTTTTGGCTTTAAATTAGAGTTCATGGGGCAATCGAGAAAGATTAGAACCTACCGAGTGAAAAAAAGCATTGATGATAAATTGTGGCAAGAATTGATGGACGGCTTTAATTTGAAGTATCAACAAATAGACCCAATAGAGTTTGATTTTGAATTAGAAAATAATGATAATTATGATCATGAATCTTGTGAAAGTGTTAGCTTTTCAACAAAAACGCCTATAACCAATGATGGGTATAGCTTTGAAGACGACACACTAACTCCTAGTGTTATAAGAAATAATAACCCTAGTGTGTCGGTATCAATCCAAGACACCATAAGCGATTTAACTCATTTGGATAAAAAGGTAAATTTTGAACCTAAATTAAGTTTAAATAACAGAGAATTAATAGGAGTAAAAGCTAATTTTTGGAACAATAATAACCAATGGGTAACGGGTTTTATTACAGAATTATTTGATTTTGGCATTCAATTAAAAGACGAAAAAGGAGATTTTAGCTACTGCAATATGAACCAAATAGAGCTACTGAGGTAACATCATGAACTTTAAAAAAATATTTATAGAGGGCGATCGCACCTCATTACCTATCTCAAAGAATTATCTGAAGCTATGGGAATTCCCATAGTGGCTAACATCTATAGAACTCACCTCATTACCTATAGCCATTGTCTAAAGTCCTTATACAGCAATACTTTCACCAACCAAAAAACGACCGATTATAGTTGCCACACAGAAAAGACAATAATCAAGAATAATACTAATGGCTAAAACGGTTGTGGAGTAAAGTATCGAGCGATTACATGACACTAAAAAAAGGTTTCTTCATTGTCATTTGGTAACGGTTGTCGGGTCAATCGACAACCCACCTTGTTAATCTTTGTCACTATCCAACATTTTTTTCAGTCTTTTTATTGTGTCCAAATCATCGCTGGAAACATTTTTTGTTAGGGCATACACCACGTCTTCTAATTCGTCTATTTTGTTACGAAAAACTTTAATTTCTGCCATTAAATCGCTACCTATATACTCAAAAATATCTTGGGTTTCCTGTGCTAAATAATGGTCTGAAAGCTCATCTAAAAAGTTGATTTTGTTTCTTGAAGCCATTGCAAATTTTGTCAGGATATTTGAGTTAATTTCTATGATTTTAAATAACTGAGTTAACTCATGGCTAATTAACTTTAAATCTTTTAATCTTTGTGTCATAATAATAATATGGGTAGGGTAAAACCTTTCTATAATTTACTTTTTAGCGTTTTGTTATTTCACTTTTATTTTATCTGTTCATAACTAATTAGGCAAGAATATATCCTTACTATTTCTTGTCTTTTTTAATGCTTAAATGGTAGAATAAAACTAATTCAATGTCTTACAATTTAGTGTCATCTGAGGGGCATAAAAGCCCCATATTACAGGGATAAAATGAGAATTAACTGGTTGCTGATAAAAGAATTATTGAGCTTAATTAACCCATTTATATCGAGTTCAGTATTAAGAAAAAAATTACCCAAAAAATATAAAAAGGCAAGAGTGAAAGGGCATTTACTGTTTTTGGAGTATGCAGAATGTATAGATTTTAATGGTAGAAATATAACTTGTGAATTTGAGAATGAAATAATAACTATTACTGAGAAAGGCTTGGGGATGTTAGAGGATTTACAGAAGATGGAAAATGAAGGGGTAAAATTAAGGGCTTTAAGGCAAAGCCCTTTTATGAAAAGCCTTTAGCGGTTATTTATTTTTTTAGTGAAAGAACTTTTACCTGTTTGCTCATCCACTTCTTCATCAAACATTTTTTTTAACAACATTTTCCCTTCTGGCTTTGAGAGAAAAGATTTGTTGAAACCAGCTAGATGAGCAATATCGTCTCTGGTAAACCTTTTGCCCGACTCCAAATTTTCCCAAGCCGCTATTAATTTTTTGCCGTTTTTCGTTTGACTAACGGGTTTTTCCTGTTCAGGTACTTTATCCCCTCTATCTTCATCGAAGGGCAAATTAAGCGATTCTGAAGGGGCTTTTTCTGTATTTACAATGTCTATATCCTGACTAGCTGAACTATTGTCTATATTCTCGACTATCTTTTGGCTAGACAACTCATCGACTAGACGACTGTATAGTTTGCTGTATAGATTACTCTCTAAGCCTTCTAAGTGGCTAGACAAATCAAGGTCTATATTTTGTCTAGTGTTCTGTATAGATTTATTGGGGTCAAGGCAAGAAAAAATATAATCTCGCAAGGCACTAGAAATATTAGTATTATTACCTCTTGCCCAATCTTTAAAGCGGTCATACACATCCTCATCAATCCTGATGGTTATTAATTTGTCTTTTACCATTGTCTTTACAATTTTGGCTAAACATCTATACATATCAGTATAGACGCAATGGCTATCAAATGTCTATATTCCTTATCTTATCTAGTGTCCAGCTAATGTCTATAAAATGTCTTGACAAATAGAAACAAGTTCGTTAATATAGTAAGTGTAAGGGGCAACGACACAAGCCCAACCCACCACACCACAAGAGGACAGACCGATGACCAACCAAACCAAGACCCAGTTAGAACAAGCCTACTACCACCTAGCCGACACTCTCGGAGTCGATAACCCCATGACCTTAGCCGTCAAGAGTGCCATCAACGAGATTGACCCCGACTACCTACTCCTAGACCTCACTGAAGATGATGACCTCGTAATCACCGAGATTGACGAGTAGTACCCCTGAACCCACGCCCTGAGTACGGCGTTAAAAGACTCAATCGACACATTCAATCAATACATAGTTCACTACAGGAAAACAAAATGTTAGACCAATACATAAATACACAACAGCAAACCATCGACACCAAGTTAGCCAAAATTGCAGAGTTAGAGTCCATCATTGCTCAACTCAGAAAAGAGATCAGGATTGATGAGCAAATCAAACAGGCAAGAGTTACAGCGTCCACAGAACTAGCTCAATGGTTGGCTAAAGGGAAAGAGCTATTAGGGGATATGGCTGGTATTTTCCCCATTGAGTTCTTAGAGGATGTTAAGACTGAGGTTGCCACTATCACCGACTCCATCAAAGAGGATTACGAAAACTTTGCCGATAATGGGTCAAGATTTTTGAGCGGTTCTGATGATGCGATCGCAGATGATGATGATACTGATACCCCTGTTGACCCTCAGTCTGATGATGATACCGTAACGGTTGAGGTAATAACCACCACTGATGCGATCGCAGATGATGATGAAGCTGAAAATGATGAGGTTGTTACTCCCATAGAAGAAAAGCCGATGAGATTAAGTGCTACTCAGTTGGCTAAACGACTCGGTTTCAATTCTCACCATGAGGTAACAAGCAAATTTAAAGGATTGAGCAAAGATAGTTTCACTCAGTGGACTGCATACCATGACCCTGATAATTGCGGTTGGGAAAAAATTAACGGTAAATATCAGGTCGTAGCCTAAGCATAATAAGGGGGAAAATTTCCCCCCATTTAAGCCACTAAAAAAACTAACAATTATTAATTAAATTTTATCTCATGTTTGACCACGAAAAAAGAATTAAACAACTAGAGAAAAAGGTAGAACAATTAGAAAGAATGTTACTCTCTCAATCCTCTAAATGGCTACCAGTGAAAGAAGCTACGAGCTATTTATTGGTATCAAAACAGGTTCTTTACAATCGAATTAAAAATGGCAATTTTACCCTCGGAAAAGATTACAGAATGAACGGTAATCGCTATATTTTTAATGTGAATAGCATTGAGAAAAAACTACAGAAAAAGAGAGATTACTGTATTTAACTTTCCCCTCGTGCGCGCGCGTGGCTTATATTCTTTTTGCCCCTCATTGGGGCTTTTTTATGCCCAAAATTGAGAGAAGGGCATAGACACCAAATGACATCTACTCCCTACTCCGTTAACACTTTTAATTTGTAATCTCCCCTTCATTTTACCCTAGTGGCTATACAAAATCTATACTCTATCTCTCAATTAATCCTTGTCTAGTAATTGTATAGATATTGTCTTGACAATGAGAATATTAGGAGTCATAATGGTGGTTAACAAAACAGCAAGAAATGTAAACCTAAACTAACATGATTAAACTAACCAATGCTACCAATGACCAAGAATTGATTACCTTATGGTTATCTGATAAAACTTTTTTAACAGTCAAAAGTTATAATCGTCAAATTAAGCAATTCCTTAATTTTGTTGGTAAAGGGTTAGCTGAGGTAATGTATGAGGATTTTATGCAGTATAAGGCAATGTTGAGGATGAAGGGATATAAACCAAGTACTCAACGTACCAAATTAACCGCTATCAAGTCTCTTTTCAGTTTTGCAACTAAACTAGGTTATCTTACTGCTAATGTAGCCACTATTGTGGAAAATGTAGCAATTAAAGATGAAGTTAGAAGAAAAGCACTCCCTTATGACATCATCTCTTTACTGGTCAATAATGCTAAGTGCGATCGAGATAAACTAATTATTAAAACTCTCTATTTACTTGGTTTAAGAGTGTCTGAATTAATCGCTATTAAATGGCAAGACTTTAGTTTTATCAATGGGAAAATTGAATTAAAAGTTATCGGAAAAGGCAATAAAACTAGACATATCCTAGTGCCTAACGATTTATTCAGTAATTTAATTGAAAAGAAAACTAATGATAATTATGTCTTTGTCAGCTACCAGAATGATAAATTATCCCGTCAATCTGTAAATAAAATGTTAGGTAAATTGAGCGATAAATTAGGCATTAAGAGAATTAATCCTCATGCTTTCAGACATTCCCACGCTACTCATTCTCTTGCTAATGGGTGTGATATTAGTTTATTAATGCAGTCATTGGGGCATTCATCATTAAAAATTACTCAACAGTATCTGAGTGAAAGAGACGGCGAAGGAAGCTGTCAATATTTAAGTATTTAGATGTCTATCTATGTTTTATAGTTTGTCGTAATCATCGGGTTCTCTTGAAGGTACTTTATCAAGAACACGTTTGATGTCTTCCCAACTGCCTTTTTTAGCTCTTTCTTCTAGGTATTGTTTCCCCATCGCCATTTGATTTGATAAAGCAATACTAATTAATTCATCCATAGAAATATTCTCTTTTTGCGATAAGGCTTCTATTTTTTGATATAAAGAATCAGGGATTTTAGCATTAATAATCATAGTGAAATTTCTCCGTCTCTCTCAATTATATTATGCTAAACTTTTAGAAAAATGCCAAAATAGTAATGCTCTTTTTTCAAAATTTTCAAATACTTGATAATAAGTAACCTCAATCCCCTTTAAATCGAGTAATTTAACTGAAAGTAATTTCATAGTCAAGAAAAAGAAATATTTTGTATTAAATTAGACAAGAACATAATACTCTCACTCTCGGTAGAACTTCATCAATAATCATAGTTAAATTTCTCCTAATAACTGTAAAAATTGTTTGGGATTAAGTACATCTATTCTGAAATTTTTAATGTTTTTAAGGTGTTTTTCGTTATAGCTAATAATAAAATCTGATTGAGATTTAATCGCTAAATCAAGGATAAAATCATCATCAGGATCTGTCGATAATGGTCGCCAAAGAAAAAATATTTCATGATGATTGGCAATAGAACAAATACCAGAAATAAACCTTTCTATTTCATCAAAAGTCAGTCCTAAATTTAGGCTATTTCTTTTAAGTACATCCTCATATTCAATAATTAAAGTAGCTGATATATTAATACTAAAACGACTGTCATTCATCATACTTAGTAGCTTAAAAGATGCACCTTTACTAGATTTTAAGCCAGCTAAAATAACATTGGTGTCGATGACTATCTGATATTTTTTCATATAATTAGTCGTATTTATTTTAAATATTTGATTATTTTTATGAAAACTACTCTGTATTAAGCAGTTATTTCTATTTTGGGCTATTCTTATATTCAAAAAGTATTCAATCTTAGCCCTGATTATTCTTTAAACAAGTTTTATCCGAGACTAAACACGCAATCACTATTCAAATCACCTAGACTTACCCACACCGTGCGTACATGGCTTGTTTAACCTTTTGTTGCTTCCTGACAGCTTCACGAAAAGCACTAAATAAATCTTCTGCATCAACTGCGATCGCACTCAGTAGGCTTTTCCCCGACAAATTGCGATCGCAAATAATAGTTGACAATATGTACTACTTCTCTTTTTTTATGGTTCTAATAATGACAAAAACGTCATTATTGTTATTTTTAGAATCTTATCTCAGAAGTCATACCCCGTAAGGATTACAGAGATTGGCTATTTTCTCTTTTATTCTCCTTACAAGTCTCTATCCTTTACACTGCAAGGGTTTTGAATATCTATGGGGAATTTTTCTTTGTTTAAGGGTCAAACCATTGCTATATAAGGCTTTTCGTTTGGGGGAAAATTTGCCGTATTGAAGATTCAAATAAATATACAAAGGTGACACGAAGCCAAAATAAATAT
Organism: Cyanobacterium sp. Dongsha4; assembly: GCF_036345015.1. NCBI lineage: Bacteria > Bacillati > Cyanobacteriota > Cyanophyceae > Chroococcales > Geminocystaceae > Cyanobacterium > Cyanobacterium sp. DS4. The sequence goes on from NZ_CP084102.1 coordinate 6,590, forward strand.
AAAATTGAAAATGTCCATGTGCCGAAATTCTTTTATAACAATAGTTTTTAGTATTTAGGCACAAAAAAATCCCCGTGATCAGATTACAATGTCGTTCATTGCACGATGTGTCGAAAAATTTTAACGACACTCTAAACTGACCATCTAGGGGGAAAAAAAACAAACAAAGATAATCCTATGATACTCGGAAAACCAGTCAACTCTCAACCCCTAGACAAAAGAAACTTCCAAAATCCTTGCAGTGTGTGGGGTGTGAGCTATGAGTAAATTTATACGCAGTACAAAAGCTCACCCTTGCCCCGTGTGTGATGACACTAAAGGAAAGTGTCAGAGAAGCTATGATGACAATTTCTTCATGTGTATGAACGTCCATGAGGAAACCACCGGTTATCGCTTTTTAGGAGTAAATAAAAGCGGTGTTTGGGGTATGCACTTATTATCCGATGTGGTTGTAAGTGAACAGGAAAGATTAGAGCGTAAAATTGCAAGGCAAAAAGCCGAAAAGGAAAGATTAGAAGCTCTCAGAAAAGAATCTTTACCTGTAAAAGAAAGAGATAAAGCCATTAGAACGATTCATCACACATTAGGCTTAACCCGTGCCGATAAAGCTAAATTAATGAAGCGTGGCTTAACCGAGTCTCAAGTTGATTCGGTTTCATTCTTCAGTGTCAGGGGCAAAACTCAATTACCTGACAATATTCCGAGTAATTTAGCTGGAGTAAGACTCGATCGCAATGGGAAAAAATATCTTTATTGTGATGACGGTTTTGCGTGTCCTTCTTTTGACTTTGACGGTAACGTTATTGGTTGGCAATATCGTTCTAACTTAACCAATAGTGGCAATAAATATATTTGGGCAAAAGGGCTTAAATCATCGCACTTACCCAATGGAGAATTGCCCATAACTTTTGTACGGGGGAAAACTCCAGAAGCGGTTAATCAATGGCTAGAAGAAAAAGGAGTAAATGAAGGGTTAAAGCCTATCTTTGCTCTTGAGGGTTTATTAAAGCCTTACGTTAGCTCATGTCGTTTTGGTGTGGACGTGATGGGAGCTTCTGGGTTTAATTTTTCTACATCCAAAGAACAGGCAACGGAAATAATTAACAGAGGTGGCTATAACTGCGTTATTTTCCCCCTTGATGGTGGTGCTGTGCTTAATCCTATGGTTATGTCTCACCTAAGAAAGAACATTAAATTATTCGAGTCTTTAGGGTGTCAAATTTATATTGCTTGGTGGTCACAAGTTGAAAAAGCTGATCAAGATTTTGATGAAATTGAATCGCTAGAAAAGGTCAAATTAATTGACTATGAGACACTTAAAACCATTTCCTCTAAAGCCATATTCAGGCACTGGAAAAAAGACGAACTAAATAAACTCAGAGGGTTTAAAGCCGATAGGGTTATTTACAAGCCTAGATTTTATGATGAGGGTCAAACCTCTGATGCTGAGATAGATTTTATCTTGGATAGCAACCAATTAGTGATTATTCAGGGTAGTAAAGCCACTGGTAAAAGCTACATGATCAAGCACAAAATTAAGCAGTGGCGATCGCAAGGGTTCAAGATAATAAATATTGGGTGTCGTAGGGTCTTGTGTGAAGCTCAATCGAATGAATGGGGCTTAACCTACTTGATGAATGCTGAAAATGAACAATATTCGCTATTCACTATCTTTGAGCGAGACGGTGGCTTAAGTGCCGTAGTTGATTCCTTACTGAAACTAAAAAATATTGATTGGGAAAAAACTATCATCATCATTGATGAGTTTGAACAATTTGTTAATCATCTGTTAACTGCTAACACTCAGGTTAGAGATTACAGAGGTTATATTCTCCAATGCTTAGAAGATTGCTTTAGACATTCTATTAATACGGGGGGAAAAATAATTGCTTTAGATGCTGATAGTAGTAACCTTTCTTCTGATTGGTTGCAAGAAATTACTCAAGTTGAACCCTTCAAACTCCAAAACACAGCTAAAGCTCACAACAATAATTGTTATCTTTACTCTGGGGATAAAGAAGGCTATAACGAGCTTATCCAAAGCATTCTCAATGATTTATCGCAAGGGGAAAAAATATTTTTAGCTTGTGATAGTCGAAAAGATTTAGAAGCGATTTTGGAGATAGTTAAGAAAGAGTTTCCCAAACTTTCTTCAGAGATAGTGACCTCTGATACGGTAGCCGAAAAATATATCAGAGGGTTTATCAAATCACCAAACGAAGCTATTGAGCAAACTAATGTTGCCTTTTTGGGTGTTTCCCCTGTTGCCCAAAGTGGTATCAGCATTGACATTAAAAACTACTTTGCAAAAGTGTACGGTATTTGTTCAGGCATTATCGAACCATCGACTATGAGACAACTTTTAGCACGGGTTAGGGATAATTGCGATCGCTACTTGTGGATAGCTGATAGAGCAAGGGGTGTTTACTCCAATGATTTTGACTACCAAAAAATACTTCAAGAGCGAGAAAATTTTATTCAATCCTTGCCTGAAATTGCCCAATATGTAACGGCTTTACATCAAAATTTAACTAATGCCGAACTGTTGGAAAAAATAAAAGAACTCCTAGATAAGCAACAAAATCTTACTGATATAAACTCCGTGACCAAGGCTAAACTTACAGCTAGAAGAAACTTAGCTTTATCCGATTATCGAGCAGTCCTAGTAGAGGAATTAGAATCTGAGGGTTATCTAATTCACAATCATTCTTCTGAAGAAAAAACTATTTATGATTGTGATGTGTCTGTGACTAAGCAAGAGCTAGACATGAACCAAGCCGCTGCCATATTTAAAGCCGATGATATTGACAACACGGAACAGCAAAGGCTTAAAAATAAACCATACCCAACTAAAGATGAGCAGAACCAGTTAACAAAATATGCCATTTGCGATAATTTCCCCCTGATCACACTCAATCCTCTATTTATCCTCAACTTCATCATCAAAGATAATTGGGCAACTCTTAAAGCGGTTAAGCGGTTCTGGTTTACGCAAAATAAAGAGGTAGCTAAAAACTTAGACACCAAATCAATTCATCATCAGAATAAAGTTGCATTAACAGGGGGAAAATTTTGGTTAGAGGATATTAAGCCGAATATGTCCTATGTGGCTTTATTTGAGCGTTTAGGCTTATCTGAGTTTGTTCATGATGATTTAGTCTTTCACAAAAAATCAGAGGA